>JAPHSI010000127.1 GCA_026193155.1 Sulfurimonadaceae bacterium
ACCAAGATCGTATACAAGTACGTTTTCTTCGCTTTTGCTCTCTAGTCCGTAAGCTAGTGCAGATGCCGTAGGCTCATTGATGATACGTAAAACGTTAAGACCTGCTATCGTTCCTGCATCTTTAGTTGCTTTTCTTTGTGCATCATTGAAATAAGCTGGAACTGTAATAACTGCATCTGTAACAGTACCGCCTACATAAGACTCTGCATCTTCTTTTAGTTTAGAAAGAATCTTAGCTGAAATTTCTTGAGGAGTATATATTGTACCGGCTACATCAACAGCAGCCATACCGTCTTTATCAACGATGTTGTATGTTACTTTATCATGAGCCTCTTTAGCATTTTCCTCATTCATCATAAGACCCATAATTCTCTTAATAGAAGTGATAGTCTTCTCAGGGTTTGTGATTGCTTGACGTTTTGCAGGATCACCTACTAGAGTCTCACCTTTATCTGTAAATGCTACAACTGAAGGAGTTGTATTTTTACCCTCTGCATTTGGGATGATTTTAGCTTCACCACCTTCGTAAACAGCTACACATGAATTTGTTGTCCCTAAATCTATACCTATTACTTTTGACATCTTTTTTCCTTTTAATTTGTTTTCATTTTAAAAATTGTTTTTGTTAATACCCTGAAATTTTATCAGTATATTAAATTAAGTTCTGCCACCTAAGTGGCACAAGACTAATTCGCTACTATAACCATCGCTTCACGAAGTGGACGATTTTTATATTTGTATCCAGTTTGGAAAGTTTGAACTATTTGTCCACTTTCAACTTCGTCAGAATCCATACTTTGAACTGCATTATGAATGTTTGGATCAAACGGCTCATCATGAGCTACCATTGTTACACCGTGTTTTTCAAGTTGAGTCAAAAATTGTTTATGTGTTAACTCAATACCCTCTTTAAGTTTATCAAAGAGTTCAGCTTTGTCAGCATCGCTCTCAACTGATTTCATAGCACCATCAAGTGCATCCATCACAGGTATCATATCTTTTGCAAACTTCTCATTTGCATACTCAACTGCTGTATATTTTTCACGTTCTAATCTTTTTTTAATATTCTCAAAATCAGCATGAACACGTGCATATGTATCTTTTAGCTCTTGTAATTCTTTTTGAACTAATTCAAAATCGTTTCCTATAACATCTTCAACAATCTCAGATTCATCAGTTGTATCAGTAACTTCTTCATTTTCTTGAGATTCTTCTTGAACCTCTTGTTCTTTTAATTCATCTTTAGACATAACTATTAAATTAACTCCTCTTAAAAAAGATAACATCATTATGACATATGAGTGTAACAATGTCAAGTATATATTAAATAAAAATATTAAAGTTAATTGAGTCTATATGACTAAAGTATTCAAAAGATGAACTTAATATAAATTTTATTTGTTTTAGGATATCCTATGTTGCTTCATATAGTAAAGGTTATAAACTTGTTTAATAAAAATTTATTTGTTTTAATAATAGGCATATTTTTGCTTGTAACAATAAACTTTATATATATAAATTCATCTATTAGCCAAAATCAAAATATTAGAGATAAAGTATTATTAGAAGAAGTTCAGAGTATTAGTGCTTTTTTTAAAAGCTTTAGAAAAACATACCAAGATATATTTATTGAACAACATGTAAAACTAGGTGAGCAAACATTAAAATTTTTACCTGTAAAAACTTCAAATAAAATGAGTGAAACTTTTTCTAAATTAGTAGATGCAAAAGTTGTTTTACGAACACCATCGGATAATCCAAGAAATAAAATCAATCAAGCAACGCAAGAAGAGATGCTTATTATCAATCAATTCAGAAAGTCACCAGGAAAAAAATATATTTTAAACAAAGAAAATAATCATATTTACAAATATTACGAACCACTCTATATAACAAAAGATTGTTTGAAGTGCCATGGAAAAATTGAAAATGCTCCAGATATAATTAGTAAAAACTATAAAGAAGCATATAATTATAAACTGAATGATTTACGTGGAATAATTAGTTTTGAAATGGATAAGCATTCGTTAATGGATGCTTTAAAAGCAGAGAATCGGATATCAATAGCATACATAATTGCAAATATGTTTATTTTGACCTCCATAATAGCTTTTCTATACTACAAAATGTATCGTAATAATGAAAGAAATGAAAAAGTATTAAGGGTAAAAAATAACTTTTTAGAGAGAAAATATCTGGAGTTTAGTCAGTTTTTAGAAGCTGTTGGTCAAAGTGAGATACTCTCCAAAACGGATCAAGACGGTGTAATTACATATATAAATGAAAAATTTTTAGAAATAAGCGGTTATTCAAAAGATGAACTTATAGGAAAAACACACGGTATTGTAAGACATCCTGATGTTAGTGATAAAGTATATGACATTATGTGGAATACGATAAAAAGGAAAAAAGTATATAATGGTATTTTGAAAAATAAAAGAAAAGACGGTTCCTCTTATCATGTTGATTGTACAATTGTCCCTATATTGGATGAAAATTCTGAAATTAAAGAGTATATAGCTATACGACATTATGTTGAAGACATGATGAATCATACAAATATGCTTTTAGAAGTTTTAAGGTCTTCAAAACATGCCGAGTTAATGTTAATAAAGTTAGATAGATATGATGAGCTTGAAGAGTTTTATACTAGAGATATAATAAATAAAATCGAAGAAAAATTTATGAGAAAAT
>JAPHSI010000051.1 GCA_026193155.1 Sulfurimonadaceae bacterium
AGGTATAGTTATAGCACTTGCATATAGAAATAGAAAACTAGCATAGAGTAAAAAGTATGGATTTTAAGGGTTTTGATAAAAAAACATTACCGTTTTTAGAATCTATTCGCCAAAATAACAACAAAGAATGGTTTGAGGCTCATAGAAAAGAATATGAAGAGTATGTTTTAAATCCATCTCGATTTTTTGTAGAGGAGATGGGTGAGCATCTGATGGCCCTAGAACCTACAATTAATTATGATTCAAAAATAAATAAATCGCTTTTCCGTATATATCGTGATACACGCAGAATGGGTGCAAATAAAGTACCTCTAAAACACAGAATAGGTTTTATTTTTTGGCAAGGAAGTGGGAAAAGACTTCAAAGTTCTGGATTTTATATGCATTTCTCACCGGATGAACTGTTTGTAGCAGTCGGTGTTAGATGGTTTGAAAAACCTATGTTAGATGCATATCGAGAATATATTAAAAATGATGATAAAAGAGAAGAACTTCAAAGTATACTTAACAAAATAACTGCATCTGGATATAAAATAATTGATAAAGGCTATAAAAGACTGCCTCGCGGTTTTGATAGTAATATGTCAAATGTAGAATTAGCTTTATATAAAGGTATGGCTACATATAAAGTACTTGAACCTGCTCTTATTACAAATGGTGATAAATTAATAGATACTCTTTATAAAATATATGAAGATATGTTACCATTACAGCAGTTTATATATGAAGTCAGTTTACGTATTAAAGAGGATGAAGATTGAAAAAAGAAGCAATAATACTTTTAAATATGGGTGGTCCAAACAATCTTGAAGAGGTTGAAGTATTTCTAAATAATATGTTTAACGACAAAAATATCATCACTGTTAAAAGTTCCATTCTTCGTAAGTTTATAGCTACAATGATAACTTTCACTAGAACAGAATCATCGCAAGAGATATATGAGAACCTTGGTGGAAAATCTCCAATAGTTGGGCATACTAAAAAACTTGTTCAGAAACTTCAAAAGAGGGTAGGTAGTGAGATAATTGTTGATTTTGTTATGCGTTATACACCACCTTTTGCCAACGAAGTGATAGAGAAGTTAAATAAGGCAAATGTAGATAAAATTTATTTGATACCTCTTTACCCACAGTTTTCGACAACAACTACAAAATCATCATTAGAAGATTTTGAAGAACAGTATCATATACACGGTGGAGATGCACTTTTAACTGAGATAAAACATTTTTTTAAAAATGAAAAATATAACGAAGCTATTTTAGAAAATATTAAAGAGGTTATGGGTACTTCAAATTATGATGAATTTGAACTTATTTTCTCAGCTCATGGTTTACCTCAAAAGATTGTAGATGCGGGTGACGTGTACCAAAAACATGTAATAAGACACGTAGATATTTTAAAAGGGATGCTAAAAGAAAAAAATATGGATTTTGCTTCTGTGGATATAGCATATCAATCAAAAGTTGGTCCAATGGCATGGCTCAGACCATCCCTTGATGAGAAATTAGAAGAGTTGAAAAATAAAAAAGTTCTTGTGTTTCCAATAGCGTTTACAATAGATAACTCTGAAACGGATTATGAGTTAGAGATTGAATATCGTGAAATAGCGAAAGAGTTAGGTATAAAAGAGTATAAAGTGTCAAGATGTCCTAATGATAGCGATTTATTTGTAGATGCATTGGTAGATATATATAAAAAAATGAGATAAAATGAAAGTTGTTATATTCGATATGGACGGAACACTGCTAGATTCCCAAAAAGATATAACTATATCTGTAAATTATGTTAGAAAGACCAACTATAACTTAAAACCATTAAGTGAAAAGTTTATAGTTGAAGCTATAAATATGGAAGTCAGAAACTTACCATATCTTTTTTATGAAACTGAAATTTATGAAGATACTGCTAGAGATATATTTGAAGATCACTATTACAGACAGTGTATAAAAAATCCATATCTTTATGATGGTATTCAAAGTACTTTAGAAGCCCTTTTGAAAAAAAATATAAAAATGTCTGTTGCCACAAATGCTCCAACCAAGTTTGCAAAAAGAATGTTAACACATCTTGATGTTGCACATATGTTTGATATTATAGTTGGAGCAGATTATGTTAATGCTTCAAAACCAAGTCCAAAAATGATTGAATATATTTTAAAGTCTTATAACTTTGAGCATAATAAACATGAAGCATGGATGATAGGTGATAATTCAAAAGATATGCTTAGTGCACAAAATGCAGGAATAAATTCGGCTTTTGCTATATGGGGTTTTACCCCTGAATCAAATCATGATATAGTTATTGATACTCCAAAAGATATTTTAGATATAATACTTTAAATTTATTTAGGGATTATATATGTTTAGCAATGATATTATTGTGTCTTTTGTTTTCATGGCAATTCTTTTTTTAAGACAGATATCAATTATTAAACAACCAAATAAGATAAACTATGCTCCTCTTATGATAGGTGTAGGAGTTATTAGCAGTGTTGTTCATTTTATAACAAACCCAGAATATAAAGATATAATCTTACTTTTAAGAGAATCATCTTTCCCATTACTAGTTTCTTTAATTTTATATGTAGTTATGAATATAATACACCAGACTATAGAATCTAAACAAAAAAGACTGCAGCATGAGTTCACACAACTTTTAATAAAACAAATAACACAGTTAAAAGAGTACACATCAGAGTTAGAAACTAAAATAAATGAATCTCAAAAAGCAGATTTAAGAGCCCAAGAAGAAGTAAGAAAAAAGTTTAAAGATGATATTCAGGCACTTGATACAATAAAATCCAATCAAAATATATTTTTAGAAATGTTTGATGAGATGAAAGCTTTAAATAAAGGTGTAGAAAAGGCATTTAAAGATTTTACAGATATTCAGATGCCATCGCTTGATGATGTAGTCCATAAACATATAGACTTAATACGTGTATCTGAACAAGACCATTTTAATAAATTAAATTCAGTTTTACAAAGTGTTGTCGAAAATAGAGGTGAGATTTCTCAAGATTTAGATGATGTAAAAGTAAGTATGCTTAAGATACAGGGATTAGCAAAAAATATATCTGATTCAATTATTACAAATACTGTTTCAAAAATGGCAAATATATCTAAAGCTTTTGAAGATCAAATAAGTATTTTAAAATCTCATTCTGAGAGTTTAAATACAGCATTATATGAGAGTGAAAATAAAATATCTCGTATATCAAAAGATAGTGAAGTACTTTTAACTCAGATGTCTTTATCTTCTAATAAGATGAGTGAGATGCAAGAACAAAGTTCAGAGTTAAGTGATATGTATGTTAATTTAAGGGCTTTAATGAATGATATAGAAGTCCTAAAAGCAGACTATGTTAAGGCTCAATCCCAACTAAGTTTGTTATCACGTGAGCTTAGAGAATCTCAAGAAGATGATATAAATAATATAAAAGATCAAATGGAAGACTTAATAGTCTTGTTAACAGGTAAAATAGACAATTCATTAGAAAAACTTCATAAACATTATCATATATCTAATGAAGAACTATCTCAAAGTGTTCAGATGTTGGCAAAAAAAGCACAGTTACAAAAAGGTTATGGTGAAAATTAATGCTTAAAAAACTTAGTACAAAAAGTAAAGTATTATTATTTATTTCTGTATTACTGTTTTCTTTTATGTCTTTACTCATTATAAATATATACATGAGTGAAAAAGATAATTTACTTCGGGAAAAG
The DNA here is from genome assembly GCA_026193155.1 of Sulfurimonadaceae bacterium. Classification (GTDB taxonomy): domain Bacteria; phylum Campylobacterota; class Campylobacteria; order Campylobacterales; family Sulfurimonadaceae; genus Sulfurimonas. The sequence goes on from JAPHSI010000051.1 coordinate 3,726, forward strand.
AAATTATTTAGAACAAATATACTAACTGCATACTCCAATACTTTAAATAATTATGAGATACTTTACAAAAGTAAGTTGGTTGCTATTGTAAATTCACCTGAGATACTTGAAGCTATAAAAAATAAAGATAGACTAAAGCTTTATTCTTTAGTAAAAAAAAGATGGGAAAATTTAAAAAAAGAAAATAGTTCTATAAAAATATTACATTTTCATAAGCCTGATGGTTTAACTCTTCTTAGGATGCATAATCCGGATAAATATGATGATGATATAGCTAGTAAAAGATCTATGTGCAGATATATGTATAAAAATAAAAAAGAGATTTCAGGATTTGAGGCTGGGGTACATTTGCTAGGCTATAGAATTATGATGCCTATTTTTTACAATAGTGAGTATATAGGGGCTGCGGAAATAGGAATAAAACCAAATTTTGTTTTAAATCAAATGAAAAAACTCTCAAAGGTATCTGGTGTTATTTTTGCAAAAGAAGCAGAGATATTTAATAAAAAATTTATAAATAAAGAGAAAATACTTATTGGAAAATATAGACTAGAAAGTAACAGTTTAAATGATAAAGATTTAATTAATCGCTTACCGAAAGAATATAAATTAGATAGTGATTTAAGAGTAGAAAAAGATTCAAAAATATATGATGTTTATCTGTTTGAGCATAAAGATTTTAAAGGTGAGGTAAGTGCTAAAACACTTATTTTTAACGATATAACATTTTTACTGAATAATTTTCAAGAAACTATTTTAAAAATAGTTTTTTTCTCTATACTGCTTTATTTTATTTTAGTCTTAACAATTAAGTTGGGCTTTGAAAAAATTATGGATAAAATTGATAGTACAAATAAAGAACTATTACATAGTGTTGCTTTTTTGAAAAGCCATCAGCTAGCTATGGATGAATCAAGTATAGTCACAAAGTCCGATCTTCAAGGTAATATTACATATGTTAATGATAATTTTTGTAACGTAACAGGCTATACAAAAGAAGAAGCTATAGGAAAACCCCATAGTTTACTTAGACATAGTGATAATTCAAAAGAGATGTTTAAAGACTTGTGGAAGACTATTAAGTCTAAAAAAGTTTGGAAAGGAGTAATGAAAAATAGAGGTAAATACTCTGATTACTGGGTAGATGCTTCTATATTGCCGATTTTAGATGATAATGATGATATCGTAGAATATATAGCTGTAAGACATGATATTACAAAGATGATTGAACAGCAACACAAGCTTGATAATATAGCAAATACAGATACTCTTACAGGTTTAGGAAGCAGATATAAGTTGATTCATGATATAGAAAATGCTACAAAACCTGCTTTAGCAATATTAAATGTGGATTCTTTCTCACAGATTAATGATTTTTACGGTCACGAAAAAGGTGATTTAGTCATCACTATTTTATCAAGTATCATTAAGTCCGTTGTAAAAGATGATAATTTTAATTTTTACCACCTCCAAGGTGACGAGTTTGTTGTTTTTCATAAAGATGTAGAAAGAGAAGTTTTTATTAAAGATATTTTAGATATTCCTAATAAAATATCTACTACACCAATTAAATTGGATGAAGAAGAGATATATTTAAATTTAACAACATCAATCTCTTTTGAATCTAAAGATAAAATATTAACTACCGCTGATATGGCATTAAAAATAGCAAAAAGAGAACATAAAAGCTTAGTTGTTTACAGCGATAAGATATCTCTAAATGATGAGTATAAAAATAATATTAAATGGGCTAAAAAGATTAAAAATGCAATAGAATCTGATAACATAATACCTGTATTTCAGCCTATAGTAAACAATGTAACAGGTGAATGGGAAAAGTATGAATCTCTTGTTAGATTAAAAGATGATGATAAATTAATATCTCCTTATTTCTTTTTAGAAATATCTAAAAAAACCAAACACTACAATCAAATAACAAAAATCATGATTCAGAAATCATTTGATATGTTTAAAGATAAAGATATTGAATTTTCAATAAATTTGACAGTTGAAGACATATTAAATGAACAGATAAATGATTTTATAATAGGGAAACTTGAGAAAGATAAAATAGGTTCTAAAGTTGTTTTTGAAATAGTTGAATCTGAATCTATTGAAAATTTTGAGCAGGTTCACAGTTTCATTGAAAAAGTAAAATCATATGATTGTAAGATTGCCATTGATGACTTTGGTACAGGTTATAGTAACTTTGAATACCTTATGAAGTTAAATGCAGATTATATAAAAATAGACGGTTCCATAATAAAAAATATAAATAAGACCAAAGAAGCTCACTTAGTTGCTTCTGTAATTGTGGATTTTGCCAAAAAGATGGGTATTAAAACAATAGCAGAATTTGTTGAGGATGAAAGTATCTTAAATGAAGTCAAAAAGATGGGAATTGATTACTCACAAGGTTACCATTTCAGCCCTCCAAAAACAGAGTTATAAAGGTTATAAATTGCAAATTAGAGTATATTACGAAGATACAGATACAGGCGGAATAGTTTATCATTCTAATTATTTGAACTTTTGTGAACGAGCTAGAAGTGAGACTTTCTTTCAAGAAGGACTTAGCCCGGATATGGCAAGTGGTGGTTTTGTTGTAAAAAAGATTACCGCTAACTATCTAAAACCAGCAAAACTTGGAGATCTTTTAGAAGTAAAAAGCTCATTAAAACTTATTAAGTCGGCTTCATTTGTTCTTATTCAAAGAGTTTATAAGGATAATGTGAAGTTATTTGAAGCGGAAATTGTTTTAGCGTATATAAATAGAGAGGGTTATCCTCAAAAATTTGAGGACGAATTAAGAGAGTTGATTATTTCTTTATTCAATAGCTGAGAAGTATTTTATAAAACGTGTTTTAGAAGGTTGTAACAGCTCAATCGGATATTGCATCTGGTTGTTTATAACATCTATCTTATATTGTCTATCTTGTTTTGTAATCTTATTGAAAAAATAGTCCATACCTACTGTAGTAGTATAATTTATCCAGTCATAAACAATATCATTTCCAAGTAAAGAGTTTGTTTCGATAAATATTGAATTGTTATGTGTAATCGAATTTGCTATTATCATACTTTCTCTATCTTCAAATTGAGTTAACGATAGTATTAATGGATCATAGTTTATTTGAGTTGACAGCACATTTGTAGAATTTGTATCGTACATAGTAAGCTGAGAGATAATCATTGAACTTTTAACTATTGGTGTGTTTATGAAGAAAGAACCTCTTTTAATTTCTTCATTTTCAAAGAGCTGTTTTTCTAAGTTTGTAGTGCGTCTTGGAATTGAAAACTTTACAACTGTTCTATTGTCTTCGAGTGAAGCATTTTCATCGGTATTAAACTCTAATAGACCATATGCTTCATTTTTAAGTACTAAAGAGTTGTTGGCATCTGAAGAGTTTATATCTTCAAGTTTAAACATTTTTTCTTCGTATTCCGCCAGTTTTTTTCCTGTAGGAGATTTGTCATAAAAAATTACAAGTGGAGATACAGCTTCTTTTAAAAGCAAATCACTTTGAGCTCTGTAATCAATTCCACCAAAATATATATTTGGAAGTGTTGTGTTTAAGTCTTTTTTATTTATAGTAGGAAAATAAATGTTTTCATACGGTTTTAAAGAGATAAGTGTACTAGCACCTTCTTGAGTAAAGGGAGCTATTATATATTCAAATCCATTTTCTTGTATTTCATATAAAGCTTTTTCAATATCTTCGTATTTTTCAGTTTCTATATTATATGTTTTTAATTCAAAGTCCTGATTTCTGGCTAAGAGATAAGCAAATGAAGCATTCGTAGTTGAGGCTGCATAACGACCTATTTTTTTGTATGGCAATAATAGTGCTATCTTTAGTTTATTGCTTACTTGTGACCCAAGATTTAAAATAGATATACTCATCATTCTAACTTCATCTTGTTTAGCGTTATTAAGTTGTTTGTCTGCATGAGATAAAAAAGACAATATCATATCATTATCTAGAAAGTTTTGGAGACATTCTTCATCACATGGATATGGGTCTAAATTTTGAATATATGTCTTTGGTAACGGTATATTTGATATTAAATAACTTTGTGCATTCAATACTACAGAAAAAAAAGTAATAATGTATAATAGTTTTTTCATAAACAGCTCTTTATAGTTATAAGGTCATTAAATGTTGTTTTTTTGCTCTCTGGATTTCGAAGCAAGAAACTTGGATGATGAATCGGTATTAGTTTATATTCTTTAAAATCAATAACATGTCCTCTGACACTTTCAAAGTCTTCATCTATTTCCATAATTTTAGCATAAGCATCTTTACCTAAGGTTACAATTACTTTAGGTTTTATAAATTCTATTTGAGAAAACAGATAATTTTTACAAGATTCCCATTCAGAACTTGACGGTACATTTGAATTTAATGCCTTACATTTAATAGCGTGAGTAAAATAGATATCTTCAGTCTTTAGTTTTAATACATTTTCTATCATATTTTTAAGTATTTCACCTGATCTACCTGAATAATAAGTATTTAATTGATCATCATTTTGTGATACTGAATAATCAATTATCATTAAATCTGCTTCGTTATTACCATACCCTCCCATACTCTGTGAACGAGATTTACTAAGGTCACAAAGATGACATAAAGATATGTTTTGATACAATTGAGAAATATTTGATGGTTTTTCATTGTGTAAATTAATATTTATAGAAAATTGATCTATATAATCGTAACCTATAGCTTTTAATCTGTATAAGTTTTGTAAAAGTGCGAGGTTTTGATAAGAATCCAATGTATGCCTTAAAATTATGTTTAATACTTTGTAATTATAATAGGATTTGTTTTGCAAAAAGATAAAAATGCGCTACTTAACGTAAAAGAATATTTGTTAGAATCATCATCAGAGGTTGAAAAGACTGTTAGTGATATATCTGAGATAGATTGTAATAAAATAGTTATTCATGTATATTCAATTATACACAATACAGTTCTTGTACAAAATCTTAAGCAGGAACTTTCAAAAAGAGTTGGTTATGCCAATGTCGTTTTGTTAAAACATAATGATAGAAAACATACGAGAATTGTAGTATATAGCTACTATGGAGATGTTTTTGAAGACAATCTTGAGAGTGAAATTTTAAATGATATAAATTTACAAAATAATGAACTCTCTACAGAGTTACAAAATTGTAAAACAGAGTTTATGAGCAGATATTTTACGGATCATTTAACTCATCTACCAAATTTATATCAACTTAGGAAAGATTTAAGTGATAATGAAAACAGTGCTTTAGTAAGTATAGTTATAGATGAGTTTGCAACTATTAATAATTTTTACGGATTTATTGTCGGTGATTATGTTTTAGAACAGGTTGGAAAATTTTTACTTGATAATCTTGAAGATAAAGTATATAGGGTTTCAGGTACTGAGTTCGCACTTCATATCAATAAAGAATTAAATTTTTATCAGCTTAAAGAATATATTTCTAAAATATATAAGAAGATAGAAATTATACAAGTAGAATACCAAAATTCAAAAATAACGACCAGTTTAACTTTGGCTTCAAGTGCCAGTACCTCAAATGAAAATGTATTTGCTAAAGTCTCAATGGCGCTAAAATATGCACAACAAAATCATTTACCATTTTGGATATATGAAGATAGTATGAGATTTGAGAATGAGTATGAACAAAATCTGAGTGTATCATCAAAAGTACGTCATGCTGTAGATAATTCTAAAATAATTCCTTATTTTCAACCTATTTTAGATAACACAAATGGAAAGATAGTTAAGTATGAATGTTTAGCAAGACTTTTAGATGAATCAGATAACGTAATCAGCCCGGCATTATTTTTACCTTTAGCAAAAAAAGTTAAAGTGTATAATTTAATCACAAAGATTATAATTGAAAAATCGTTTGAAGCTTTTAAAGATAATGATTATGACTTTAGTATTAATTTATCTATTGATGATGTAATGAGTACTGATATTTTTGAATTTATTGTTGATAAGTTAAAAAAATCATCTGTATCAAATAAAGTTATTTTTGAAATAGAAGAATCAGAAGCTATAGTTGATTTTACTAAAGTCTCTAAGTTCATAAATGAAATTAAAATGTACGGCGCAAAAGTAGCTATAGATGATTTTGGAGATGGTTATTCTAACTTTTCATATCTTATAAAAATGGATGTTGATTATATAAAAATA
>JAPHSI010000217.1 GCA_026193155.1 Sulfurimonadaceae bacterium
CATCTATCATAATTGAATTATTTTGATCAACATGGGTTAGAGTCTCTAAAACACCATTAGAGTATAAAGCAAAAATACCCATTCCATACTTAGGACCTACAGCATATGCCCTATCTATAATCCCACCTTGTGTTTTACCAATAGATATTCCGTAAATAGATTCACTTGAAGGAAAGTGCGAGACTTCTATTAAGTTAGACTCTCCTGCAGCAAAACTATATATACCGTTTTCTTTTGTTCCTGCAATAATATAAACATCATCAAAAGTAGCAAGAGCATTTACTTTTGATGGAAGCTCATAACTGTATAAAAACTCTATACTAGGTTTTGAAAAAGGTATAAGATAATTTATTTTATATAAATCGATGCCTCTTATTGTTCCAATGACTACGATTGAGTTTGTACTTGTTTGTTTTAAAGTTCGTATCATATAAGATGATTTACCTAAGTCATCTTCAGAAATTCTTGAAATGCCACTTTTATTATATGAAAAACCGGCGTCAGTTGTAGTGAAATTCCAAGATGAGATGTTTGAGTCTGCATCATATATATTTCCAAACATATCTGAAACGCCATCTATTAATGTCAAAGTATACTCTTGTGTAGTATTTAACTCATCTGTTGGGATAAACGATATTGTTGAGTTAAAGACTTTTGATATACCATCAACTAATTCACCGTTAGCATTTCTGAGTTCTAAAACTGAATTACCTGCAACATTACCTTGAGAGACAAAACGGTTAAATTCAAGATAAAAATCACTTGATGGGTCAATGTCAATTTTATTATTTGATGGTTTAGTAGATTTTACAAAAAGTGTAGCAATCTCAACCTCTTCGGCTTGTGTGGAGAATAGATGATAAAAGTTTTCACTTAAACTTCTGCCCAATTTATCTTTTATACCTGTCGTGATAACTATTGTATAGCTACTATCAGGAGAAAAATATTTATGGGGAATAAAAGTTATTTTTGAGTTGTCCAGTTCATCTACTTCAACCTCAGAACCAAATACACTCCCTAAACTATCCATAATATATGCTGTATTACTATCGACACTTGAGACATTTAGTTCTGCACTGAATTCAAGCGAAACATTCTGAAATATGGATACGGAGCTACTTGCAGGGGCTTTTGAAATACTTAAGTACTGTGTTTTTGCAGATAAGTTAGTTGTTTGAGCGTTTGAACCACCATCTCCGCAACTTACAAAAAACAGTGCACTAAACAAAATAATAAAAAAATATACGGATCTATGCATCTCCATAGCAAGTCCTTTTAAATAGCCAAGTGCTACATTATAGAACTTTTCTAATAAATATATCCTTAGCTATTAATTTAACTTATACTATTCTAATCATTACAGGTTTTGAATTCACAAAGTCTAAAGCTTCTAGTTCACCAATCATTTTTTGTATATCACTCTCAAGTGCTATATGAGTAGACATTAAAAGATTTGCACTATCCTCAGATGTTGATTTTTGAAGCATTGTTTTAACTGATATATTATTATTCTCAAATATCTTAGTTATTTTAGCCAATACACCTGCCCTATCATTTACATTTATACGAAGATAGTATTTAGATTCAATTTCACCAGATGGCTTTAAGGTAAGTTTACCCTCCATAGGTTTATCAAATCCTAACATTGGTGCAGACTTTCCGGAACGTGCAATATCTATAATATTTGCTACAACGGCACTTGCTGTTGCATCTCCACCAGCTCCAGGTCCATAATAAAGAGTTTCGCCTACCTTGTCACCAACAACACTTACTCCATTCATAACTCCGTCAATTTTTGCAATCATTTCATTTTGTGAAATCATAGCTGCATGTACACGAAGTTCAACTTCATTCCCGTCTTTTTTAGCTATTCCAAGAAGTTTTATGGCATATCCGAACTCTTTTGCAAAAGCCACATCTTCACTGCTGACATTTTCAATACCTTCAATCAATATGTCTTCAGGTTTTGCATCTATGCCATAAGCGATTGAAGCTAATATAAGAAGTTTGTGAGCTGCGTCAAATCCACCTACATCAAATGTAGGATCGGCTTCTGCATAACCTAGTTCTTGGCTCTCTTTTAATACTGCATCATAAGCGACACCCTCATTTGCCATCTTAGTCATCATATAATTACATGTACCGTTCATAATTCCCATGATTGATTCTATATGATTTGCAGATAAACCATCACGAAGTGCGTTGATTATTGGAATACCGCCTGCGACAGCCGCTTCATAAAGAAATGCATTGTCTTTGGCTAAATCTTGAAGTTCATAACGATGGTATGCTAAAAGTGCTTTGTTCGCTGTTACAACAGCTTTGCCGTTCTCTAAAGCTTTTTTCACTACAGCATACGGCTCTTCAACACCACCCATAAGTTCAACTACAATATCTATCTCGGGATCATTTAAAACATCATCGGGATTATCGGTCAGTGTAATATCTACACCTCTGTCACGTCCAAGAGTTTTTACCACACCGCTTTTAGTTACTATCTCTACGCCGGCACGAGCTGAAATCACATCAGCGTTATCTTTTAGAATATTAGCAACACTCGCACCAACTGTTCCAACACCGATTATTCCAACTTTTACCATATTACTTTTCCTCTTCCTGAAACTGTTTTAAAAACTCTTTTATATTTCTTGCGGCTTGGCGGATTCTATTGTCATTTTCAATTAAAGCTATACGAACATAACCCTCTCCAAATGCACCAAAACCAATA
>JAPHSI010000173.1 GCA_026193155.1 Sulfurimonadaceae bacterium
AAAGATGATACCAACACAAGTGATAAAGAATACGGTGATTTGGAAAATGAGTTAAGTTATCAGATTTCAAATAGTTTGAATTTTTATAATAATACTTTTTATAATCATGAAGAGAACGGATTTTCAAAAATATATAATAAAATTTCTTATATTGGAAATGGTCTTAATCTCTCTCTGTCTCACTTATTTGAGGATAAATTTCATGATAAAGGTGAAGAAGACACTCCAAGTAATCCAGCATATACAAGGTATTTAACTTCAAGTTTATCATATAAGTATGATAAACACTATTCTTATAAGATTGGATATAATTACGATATCAATACAAATTTGAAAAAAAACTTAGAAATTGGTTTCTTATACCAAAAAAGATGTTGGGATTTTGGTCTAAAATATCTTGAAAATAATAGACCGATTCTAACAAATAATGATGTGTCTTCAATATATGATAGATATGTGTATTTTACAATTTTATTAAAGCCGTTTATGAAAGCTAGAACTTCAACTAACTTTTCATATAAGCTACCTGATACATACAAAGGACAATAGTATGAAAGAGAGAATAAACTTACTAAAAGACCATCAAGATGCTGCAAGTCAGTTAAGAGATGTTATCCCATTAGCTAAGTTTAAATCACAAAAATGGAAATTGATAGCTGTATCTAAATATGGTTTGGACCTTGCGTATAAAATAAGAGGTAAATTGGAAAATAAAATAGACTTTTTATTTTCTGAGGCTATATTTGCACCAAATAATGAAGAGTGTGAAATTGCTCGTGTAAGTGAAGGTGAAGAGATTGTAATAAATGAAAATTTAGTTAATTCTTTTAGTATTAAGTATGACTATATATATGGCGAGGCACATAGAAAACACGAAGAAAAAATACTTAGTTATATTTATCAATATAGGAAAGGAAAGCCATTTGAATCGGTAAAAGATGAAGTTGTATTGCTTGTAGATAATGGAAGTGAGAGCGGTTTGAAGTTTATGACCGCACTTAAAGCTGTATTGTCTCAAAAACCAAAAGCTGTTTATATAGCTGTACCCGTGATACCAAGTGATGTATTAGAATATTTGGAGCCATTTTGTGATGATATATTCTTTCTTTATGATATAGATGATTATGTTGAAACATCAATTTATTATGAAAACTTAGAACATATTGGTGAAGATAAAATAGAAGAACTTTTAGGAGAATAGTGTGAAGTATGATAATAAAGTAGAATTAGAAAGTAAAATAGAAGAATATAGTTTTGGTGATGTTGCTCGTCAAGCCAATGGAAGTGCTTGGCTAAAAAGTGGTGATACGGTAATACTAGCAACTGTAGTTATAGATGAGACAGAAATTGTAAAAGATGACTTTTTACCACTTACAGTTCAATATATTGAAAAAACATATGCAGCAGGTAAGATGCCAGGTGGATTTTTCAAGCGTGAAACAAAACCAGGTGACTTTGAGACTTTGACATCACGTATAGTAGATAGAAGCTTACGCCCTCTTTTTCCTAAAGGTTTCGGACATCCTACACAAATTACAATAATGGTTTTCTCAGTAGATAAAGAGAGTGATTTACAAGTTCTTGCGTTAAATGCTGCATCTGCTGCATTATATGTTAGTGATATAGATATAAACACATCTGTAAGTGCTATACGTGCAGCTAAGGTTGATGGTAAGCTTATTTTAAATCCTACACTTTCTGAGCTAAATGATTCAACATTGGACTTATATTTATCTGGTACAAAAGACGATTTATTAATGATAGAGATGCGTACACTTGGAACTGAAGATATTGAAATGGGTGATGTTATAGTTGATCCTATGCTAGATCCTGCAATGGGGGCAGTAATGTTATCAAAGCATACCTCCAATGCAATGGATGAAGATGAACTGATAGAAGTATTTGAAAAAACTCAAACAGTATTATTTGAATCAAATAGTAAGTATGAAGAAAGTTTTAATCCATTTAAAAAAGAAACAAAACCTTTAGAATATAAAGCTCATACAATTAATGAAGATATGCTTGAGTACATAAGAGAAAATCATTTAGATGATATCGCTTCTGCTATGAACCAAATGGCAAAATCTGAACGTTCAACTGCTCTTAGAGAACTTAGAAAGAATATTATTTCTACTAAAACAGAGTGGGCTGATGTTGAGAAAGAAGTTGAACTTAAAGATGCAATAGAAAGATTAAAAAGAGAACAAGTTAGGAGTCAAATACTTAACGAAAAAGTTCGTGCTGATGGTAGAAAATTAGATGAAGTAAGACCTATCACTATTGATACAAATGTACTTCCTTCTGCTCATTCTTCATGTTTATTTACACGCGGTCAAACTCAAGCATTAGTTGTTCTAACTTTGGGCGGTGCTAAAGATGCTCAGATGTATGAGACACTTACTCATGAGGGTACACAAGATGAAAACTTTATGGTTCACTATAATTTTCCTGGGTTTTCTGTTGGTGAAGCATCTCCGATAATGGGTGTAAAAAGAAGAGAATTAGGTCATGGAAATTTAGCAAAACGTGCATTAGAACCAATAATAGATATAGATGGACAAACGATTCGTTTAGTATCTGAAATTTTAGAATCTAACGGTTCATCTTCTATGGCTACCGTATGTGGTGGTTATATGGCACTTAAAGCGGCTGATATAGATACAAGTGATACAGTAGCTGGAATTGCTATGGGTATGGTTAGTGATGGTGACAAGTATGCAATCCTATCAGATATTATGGGACTTGAAGACCACGATGGAGATATGGATTTTAAAGTAACAGGTTCTAAAGATGGAATCACTGCCATGCAAATGGATATTAAACTTGGCGGAATTAGTTTAAATGTTTTAAAAGAAGCACTTTATCAAGCAAAAAAGGGAAGAAGCCATATTATAGATATTATGCTTGAAGCTGAGTCTAAGATAGAGTTTAATGACGGAGTTCTTCCTTCAACTGACTTTTTCCATATAGACCCAAGTTTTATAGGTGATATAATAGGTCAAGCCGGTAAAAATATCCGTGAAATTATAGAGAAGTTTGAAGTAGCTATTGATATTGATAAAAAAGACGGAAAAGTAAAAGTAACAGGTAAAAACAAGTCTGGGGTTGCTGCAGCAAGAGAACATATAGAAGGTATAACTTCAAAGCCTAAGGTTCAAAAGATTAAGTATGAGGTTGGCGATAAATATCCTGGAAAAGTTAAAAAGATAGTTGACTTTGGCGCATTTATAGAACTTCCAGATGGAACTGACGGTCTTTTACATATATCTAAAATATCTAAAGATAGAGTAGAGAATGTTTCAGATGTTTTAAGTGAAGGTGATGAAATAAGTGTAGAAATTTTAGAGTTTAAAGGAAATAAAATTTCTTTAGGTAGAGTTTTTTAAACTCCCCTTTAGAACATTTTATATATAATTCGCGCATCGAATATCAAGTAGGGAAATCTAGGCATTTATGTTTAGGTTGCTTCATTTAACGATGAGGTTACGTTAGCCGAACGTATTTGTAAAAAATTTAACGGAGAAATTATGAAAAAAATTCTTGTATTAATGGTAGCTTTAGCTACTGCTGCACTTGCATCTGATGGTGAAGTTGCAAACCAAACTCTTAAAGCTTACTCAATGATCGCTGCTGGTCTTGGTCTTGGTTTAGCTGCATTAGGTGGGGCTATCGGTATGGGTCATACTGCTGCTGCTACTATCGCTGGTACTGCTCGTAACCCAGGTTTAGGTGCTAAACTTATGACTACAATGTTCATCGCTCTTGCAATGATCGAAGCACAAGTTATCTATGCACTAGTAATTGCGTTAATCGCACTTTACGCTAACCCATATTTAGGTTAATCTTTAAGATTTAACAAATATGTACCTCAAGAAGCTCGGCTCTTCGGAGTCGGGCTTTTTTTTTTCTTTTTATTTTTGCGATCGTGGTGGAACGGTAGACACGCTACCTTGAGGGGGTAGTGCCTTACGGGTGTGAGAGTTCAAATCTCTCCGATCGCACCATTTATATTATCTAAACACAATATTTAAATTATCTACGAGTTTAGTTTTATCAAACTTATATATTGGCGCTTTGATGTTACCGATATTTTTTTGTGTATCTATAAATTCTTGTAAGTAGTAGTTATATTTATAACCTCTAGAATCTAAATCTTTTATTATTTCATTTATATCATTTTCATTTAATAAATCAGAATGTAAAGTTGTTCTTACTTCATATTTTATATTTGAATTTATCAAATAATCTAAAGTTTTATCAAATTCATTATATCTGGATGATTTTGTAATACGTGTAAATTTACTTTTTGGTGCTTTATAATCAAGTGCTACATAATCTATTAAATTTAAATCTAAAAGTTCTTTAACGGCACGGGAGTACGTACCGTTTGTATCTAGTTTTATATCAAAACCAAGTTCTTTTATGTCTTCGCAAAATTGATATAAATAATGTCCAGTTGCTTCCCCTCCGCTTAATACGACACCATCAAGCTTATTAACCCTTTTTTTTAAAAATTCTATGGCATCTTCAGTGTTGTATTTGCCTTGTTTTGAAAATACAATATCAGAATTATAACAATAATCACACCTCATATTACAACCACTAAACCATATAATACAGGCTAGGTGTTCAGGATAGTCTAGGTGTGTGAATTTTGTGATATCATATATCATTTAGCATTCTTTGAATTGTTTACGCTCCCTATGCTCACCGGTTTTTCCAACATTAAAACTTTCAACAGGTCTGTGGTAACCCATAACTCTTGTATATACTATACATTTTTGTCTTTTTTCATCCATTAATTTTAAAACTTCATTTTTACTCATGATACTTTCTCCTTTTCATATTCAATTACAATCTCCTCATCACACTTAGGACAATACTCATGTTCACCTTCTATATATCCATGTTTTGGACATACACTAAACAAAGGTGTAACTGTTATATATGGTAATGTGTAATTTGAGATTACATTTTTAACTAGTTTTCTACAAGCTTCTGTTGAGCTGATTTTTTCTTGCATGTATAGATGCAGTACTGTACCTCCCGTATATTTATTTTGTAACTCATCTTGTAAGTCAAGTGCTTCATAAGGGTCATCTGTAAGACCTACAGGAATTTGAGATGAGTTTGTATAATATATATTAGAATCCATACCCGCTTGTATAATATTGTTGTGGTATCTTTTTTTATCTTCTTTAGCAAATCTATATGTAGTACCCTCAGCTGGCGTAGCCTCAAGGTTATACAGATTGCCTGTTTCTTCTTGAAACTCAACCATCTTATCTCTCATATGATTCAATACATTAGTTGCAAACTCTATTCCTCTTTCATCACTGATATCAAACTCATCATTTGTAAAATTACGAATCATTTCGTTTATACCGTTTACACCAATAGTAGAAAAGTGGTTGTTAAAGTTATGTAAATATCTAGCCGTGTAAGGGAAAAGTCCGCGATCATACATATCTTGAATAAAGACTCTTTTTTTCTCTAAAGTAGATTTTGCAAAAATCATCAGTTCATCTAGTCTTTCTATAAGAGCTTCTTCATTGTTTTTATAAAGAAAACCGAGTCTTGCCATGTTTATAGTAACTACACCTATACTTCCAGTCATCTCAGCACTTCCAAAAAGACCTCCACCACGTTTAAGTAGCTCTCTTAAATCAAGTTGTAGTCTACAGCACATACTTCTTACATGCCCTGGTTTATATGCCTCTTCATTTTCAACTAAGTTTCCATCAGTATCTCTTTTATATTGACTTCCAATAAAGTTTTGAAAGTATGAAGAACCTATCTTTGCAGTATTTTCAAAAAGTATGTCTGTATTTTCACCATACCAATCAAAGTCTTCTGTTATATTTACTGTAGGTATTGGGAATGTAAAAGGCTGTCCAGTTTTATCACCCTCTGTCATTACTTCATAGTAAGCCTTATTTATAAGGTTCATTTCATTTTGAAAATTCTTATAAGTCATAGACTGTAAATTCTCGCATCCACGCTCTTTAGCTTTTTCTTCAAGCTCTGAATCTAATAAACCTTTAAAAAGGTGATTTTGTTTACTAGTAGGTATCTGAGTTTTTAAATCTTCAGGTACGGTCCAATCTATAGTTACGTTTGTAAACGGGCTTTGACCCCAACGTGCAGGTACATTTAAGTTATAGATGAAACTTCTGATAGCTTTTTTTACATCTTTATATTCTAGTTTGTCTTTAAAAACATAAGGTGCAAGGTATGTATCAAATGATGAAAATGCTTGAGCTCCTGCCCATTCACTTTGTAAGATTCCAAGAAAGTTTGCCATTTGACCAAGTGCTTCACGAAAATGTCTAGGCGCATCACTCTCAACACGACCACGGACACCGTTAAAACCTTCATCCAGTAATACTCTTAAACTCCATCCTGCACAATATCCCGTTAAACAGTCTAAGTCATGAATATGATAGTCCCCGTTTCTGTGTGCATAACCTTCCTCTTTAGAGTAGATTTTATCCAACCAATAGTTAGCTACAACTTTTCCTGCAGTATTGTTAATAAGTCCTGCATTTGAATAACCTGTATTGGAATTTGCTTTTATTCTCCAGTCACTACCGTTTATATATTCTTCTATTGTTTGAGTTGAACTTATATATGTAGTATCTTCATCTAGTAAGCTGTCACGTTGCATTTTATGTGTATGACGATAAATCATAAAAGAGCGCATCACATCAAAATATCTAGATTTATATAGTTCTTTCTCTATTAAATCCTGTACATCCTCAACTGCAACACTTCTTTTTGTTTTTAAAATATCAAGCACATTAAAAAAAACTATGCTATCATATGTAACATGTTCACTTTTAAATGCTTTTTTGATTGCATCTTCTATTTTATAAGCTGCAAACTCTTCTTTTGAACCGTCTCTTTTTAGTATAGTTTCAACCATGGCAATTCCCTAAATGTTTTTCAAAAGTTTATAACTAATGCAATAAGAAATCCATAACAAAAAATGTCACGCATTTGTCACATGAAAAAAATATAAACTAATTTGACCTTAGTCAAACTATAGGTGCTTAATTTGTAATACTATTTCATAACATTCAGAGTAATTTAAACTTTGTGTGAAATAAGGAGAATAAGATGACTAAGCATTTTAGTAAGCTGTCTTCACTTATTTTAGGGACTACTTTAGCTGCAACTGTTGCGTCTGCTGCTGGTGGTGAACTACAAAAAGTGATGAAAGCTCGTGGTTTAACTGAAAATGATGTTATTCGTGCTGCAAAAACTTATACACCTACAGGTGGAAGAAATGAGTTTATTGTATTTAGTTCAGGTGGACAATCAGGTCAGGTGATTGTTTACGGTGTTCCGACTATGCGTATATTAAAGTATATAGCGGTATTTACACCGGAGCCTTGGCAAGGGTACGGTTATGATGTTGACAGTCTTAAAATTTTAAGACAAGGTAACATTAGAGGTAGAGAGATTAACTGGGGTGATACTCACCACCCGGCTATTTCTGAAATAGATGGTAAATATGACGGTAGATGGTTAGCTATCAATGATAAAGCTAATCCACGTATCGCTATTATTGATTTACATGACTTTGAAACAAAACAAATTGTTTCTAACAAAGTATTTAAATCAGCTCACGGTGGTGCATTCTTTACGCCAAACTCTGAGTATATCCTAGATGCTGCACAATATGCTGCACCATTTGACAACAACTATCACCCGATTGAAGAGTACAAAGAGACATACCGTGGTGGTGTAACTATCTGGAAATTCAACCACAAAACAGGTAGAATTGAAGAAAACAACTCTTTCACTGTAGAGATGCCTCCATATATGCAAGATTTATCTGATGCAGGTAAAGGCGTATCTTACGGTTGGGGTTTTACAAACTCGTTTAACTCTGAGATGTATACAGGTGGTATAGAAGTTGGTATGCCGCCAAATGAAGCTGGTATGTCAAGAAACGATACTGACTTCTTACATTTATATAACTGGAAAAAGTTAGCTGATCTGGCAAAAAGTAAGAAAAACTACAAAGTGATTAACGGACATAAAGTTATCCCTATGGATGTAGCTGTTAAAAATGATGCACTTTTCTTAATTCCAGAGCCAAAATCACCTCACGGTGTTGACGTATCTCCAAGCGGAGAGTATATTACTGTTTGTGGTAAGCTAGATACACATGCTTCTGTTTATAAATGGAGTAAGATTAAAAAACTTATCAAAAATAAAGAATACGCTGGTAAAGACCCGTACGGTATCCCTATTTTAGATATGAAAAAATCTTTACACGGTCAAATTGAATTAGGTCTTGGGCCATTGCATAATCAATATTCAAATGTAGACGGAGAAATATATACGTCACTTTACGTTGATTCACAAGTTGTAAAATGGAACTATAAAGAACTTAAAGTACTTGATAAAGAAAATGTTCACTATAACATTGGTCACTTAT
>JAPHSI010000247.1 GCA_026193155.1 Sulfurimonadaceae bacterium
GACATGATTTATTTGAAGATTCTTTTGCTTTGTTTAAATAATAAATCATTATCCTCTAAAACTTTCAAAAACTCATCTCTAACATTTAGATTATTGAAATTCTGCACATGTCCGACCCCTTTAACAATCCAAAGTGCCTTTTTTGAGTTTGTCATATTGTATAGTTTTATGGAATCTTCATAATCAATAACTATATCATTATCTCCGGTTATAAAGAGTATAGGTGTTTTTAAATAAGCTATGTTCTCATCTGGATTTAATTCTTGAGGAGATGTAAAGTAAGGTATCCAGGCAAATGGAAAAAGTATAACACTTTTTATAAAAATATCACTTAATGCATCATCAAAGCCTGTAAATGTAGCATCTGAAACGGCAAAAGAAAGGTAATCGTACTCTTTATTTTTGAGTGCATCTATCACTAATGCCCCACCCATAGATTGACCTATTAAGACAATTTTTTTGTTTTTATCTAAGCTGTGTGCGTATTCAAGTGCAGTTCTAACATCATCTACAAAGCCATATAAATCAGCTTCAACATGGGATTTCCCATAGCTTCTATAGTCAAATATAAACACATCATAACCGCCATCGAGTATCCATAGCCATTCAGTAAATCTAAAAGACATATTTTGTTTCATGCCGTTTGCAATAACTATAAGACCTTTTGATTTTTCTTTATCACTTTTTATATGGTAACCATAAAGTGTTGTGTTATCATCTGTTTTGAATATATGTGAGGTATATTTGTATGCATAATTTTTTGGAGAGTCATAAGTTTTGTTATCTGATGGAAAAGTTTTTGGACCACATCCCAAGAACGATAAAATTACAGATATGAAAATTATCGATTGTAGAGTAGTTTTCATTTTATTACAACTACATATCCGCCGCTGGCTATGGTAATGCCATCTTGTTTTGCCTCAAAGGAAAGATGCCCGACACCGCTTACACGATTAAGAAGCTCTATATGCATCTGGCACTCTGAAGATGTAGGTTTGGAATGTAGTTTTACATTCTTAAGAGTTGTTAAAAAACCGACTCTTCCTATCTCTTCCTTTAAAGCTACTGCTATTGTACTTTGTGCAGCTGCTTCTATAATCATACCAATACTTGGAATCTCACCAAATTCATTTTGAACTACAGCTTTATCTCCATCTCTGCTTATAACATATGAAGCGAACCTTACCGGTTTTTGATGTGGGAGAATAAGCTCAGTCATACCTATTAAGCGTTAGCAGCCTGCTGTTCGTTAATATACTCACATAAAGAAGTTGGTGTAGCAAAAATGCTCTCAGCAGCATTCATATTTGTAACTTTAACACCAAACTCTTTTTCAAGTACAAGTGTAAGTTCAATTGCGTCTACTGAATCGAGACCTAAACCTTCATCACCAAATAATGCTTCATTATCTTCTATCTCATCTGGTGTCATATCTTCAAGGCTTAAACCTTCAATTATTTTTTCTTTTAACTGAGTCGTTGTAATCACTAAATATCCTTTTTTTGATTAATTGTATTATACCAAATAATTATTCAAAACCAATCTTTTTACCGACAGAAGAACGTATAATTGTTTTATTATTATATATCTTAAAGGGAAGGTGTAAAGAACCAAAATGTTTTGTAAATAATTCTTTTAGAACTTTTGCTTCAAGTTTTTTATCTGATTCTACATAAATTTCTAATACCTCGTCTTTTAGAGCTTTATCATCTCTTTTAATCTTTATAAGGACTGCGTCTATATAGTCAAGGTTTTCTATAATAGCTTCGATTTGAAGAGTTGAGATACGTTTACCTGCAATTTTGGCTATGTTTGAACTTCTGCCGATTAGTTCAAACTCTTTATTCCCTATAACCTCTACTATATCTTCAGTAGCAAAAGGCATTTCTACATTTTGTATAAAACTTGTAAGTGTTTTTGGAGCTATGAAAGGTGAAAAAATGCCCAGCATATTATTCTCGGTTGTTAGAGTGACACTCTCAAATGCATGCCATGTTTTTTCATCATCTATTTTATATGCAATAGCACCTGTTTCGGTTGAGCCAAAAATTTGTAAAACGGATGAGTTAAATTTATCATTGAAACTTTTTGCATCATCTGAGTTTAGAGGAGCAGTTGATGTGATAAAAAAACTTTTACTTAAGTCTGCTTTTTCAGTTGATTTATTAAGTGCTTTTATAAAAAGAGGAGTTGTAATAACAAGTGTATTTTCTTTTTTGGCTTCTTCTATAAGTTCTTGAATCAGAAAGTTCTCTTTTGTATGAAGCTCAACTCCAAGTTTGTGTGAAAGAAGTGCCCCGGCTTCTATACCATAAAGGTGAATAAACGGTACAGTAGCTACAACTCTGTCAATTTTTGAGGTATCAAGCACCTTAATTAAATCATCGATAGCAAGTTCAATATTTTGACGAGTTTTATAAACACCTGTTGGATCACCAGTAGTACCTGATGTGAAAAATAAAAACTGCATCCCCTCTTGAGTTATATAATCTTTATCAAAATCTTCTACATATTTTTTTAATGATGGCTGTGTTTTATCGTAAAGTATTTCAAATTTTTCATTTTCATAACAATATATAGCGTGAACAAGGCGTTCTATTTTAGTAGATGCATCTTCAATTGGACGGATTTGTTCATAAGATTGTGTATCGATATTAAATATTTTCATTTTTTACCTTTTAAAATTAATAAAATAAATATGGAGATAATTCCTACAGAGATTACATAGCCTATTGAATGAAGTGAATTTACACTTGAAAATACAAGAACACCAAAACCTGCAAATGTACTGAGCATAGCATAACGTATGGCTTTTGTAGTTTGAGAATGAGTTGAAGTATCTAACATATATATTCCGTAGTCTATGCCTATAGCTATTAGAATAACCAGGGCAAACATATGCATAAGGTTTAATTCTGAATAAAAAGATAAGGTGAATAGTACCATACTTACCGGAAATAGTATATAGCTCAAAGGATATAAAAGTTTGGATTTTGAGATTCCAAATAGTGATGAGATGATAAAAATTATAGATATAATAGTGAATATTAAGAGTGTATTTTTTAATTCATCCAAATTTTTAGATAAAATCTCCCCCATATTTAAAATACGTACATTCTTATTTGTAGATACTTTCTCATCTTTATCAATAAGAGATATTGTATAAAACATATCTTCAACTTTGACTATTTTAAATCCCATATCATCTATTTGTTGCATATTGCATGTAGTGTTTTGGATATTTAGATAAACTTTAGAAAATATATCGCTAAAGCCTATTTCTTTTGCATTTATTCTTATCTCTTTGTTGAGTTTTTCAAAATCATAACTTTTTAGTATCTGTAGTTTTTCTTGACATTTTTTGTCACTGTATAAAAATTTTCCTATACCTAGCATAGATGGGTGATTTTGTAAAATATTTTCATAATGTTGAAGTAGTTTTTCCTTAGAATCTGCACTAATAATTATACGTTGGTACTTATTTGCATCTAATGAATCGCTGAATTTTTGAGATATGTTTTTTAATTTTTTGTTTTGATAGTCAAGGTTTTTTAAATTACTGTCAAATTCTAAGTTAGTTGCTGAATATGCAAGCATTAATAACGATGCAAAAGTGATATATAGTGGGTTAAAACTTTTGACTTTTAAATCTTTCTCATTCGAACTTTGAGATTTTATATCCAAATAACCAAACGTAAAACTAAATAAAATATATGCAGTTGCTAAGGAGATAGCAGAAAATAAACTAAGTTGTGCAAATAGGTTTATATTTATAAAACTAAATATTAAAAATACACCAAAAGTTGTCAAAAATCCAAAAAATACTCTTTTTTCTCTAATAAAACCTTTTGTTTGAAAATTATCATGAAAATAATAATGAAACATATAATCAACCGATATGGTTGTTATGCTTATACCAAAGACCAGAGCAAGTATATTTATCTCTTCAAATACAAAAGTCGATACTAGTATAGCTAGGAGTGCAGATGAGCTCAATGTTATTATGGTGTTAAAAAAGAGTTTAAAGTTTTTAAGTATAAAAAAGTAAAGAACCAAAAGTAGTATTGAAGCAAGTATAATTATATTTGTTGCATCTTCTTGTATATAGGCAGAGTTTTCTACTAAAAAATAAAATGGAGCAAAAGATAGTGTATTTGGATATTTATCCGTGATTGTATTTATTTCATCATATAGTTTTTTTGCTGTAGAAGCATCTGTTAGTTTAATATTTACACTTGCTTTTAAAATATAACCATAATCTTTGAGCTTCAGATATTGTTTGGAAGAAAAAGAGTTAAAACTAAAAAGACCTAAAGGGTCATTTGTATCAATTGGCGCATAAAACATTGAAGTTGATATACTGTTATAGATATTTTGCAGCTTATTTTTAATCTCATCTTTACCTAGTTTTGTGTTATTAAAGTCAGCTAGTAGATAGTAGTTTTCTTTGAGATATTCTTGCATCTTTTTTGAAGGGGAGAGAGAAATTTTTACTCTGTTAATTGAATCTAATTTACTTAATTCCTCTTTTATTTTATACAACTTATCTAAAGCATTTTTATCAAAACCTTTTGTCGAGACTAGAATCTCGTTTGAAGAACCAAGCTCTTGGGAGATTTGGTATAGTTTTGTACTCTCTTTTGAAAATAATGCATCCATAAAATTTGTAGATATTTTTATATTAGAAAAAAATATGCTTATTATTACACTTAGAAGTACAAATATTAGGAGATTTAGATGTTTCATTTTTTAACTATAGTAATAATATCTTCGTTTTTCATATGCATCTTAAAGCTTTTAACTTTGCTTCCTTTGGTGTCGACTAGAATTTTTTCTATTCTATAGTTCATATCACCTTTTGGAAGAAGCGTATAGATGTTTTTTTCTTTTTCTACTGAAAAGTTTTCATTGTCTTTATAGTTGTTTATATCATCTAGTTCACGAATTAATTCTAAGTAAACCTTTGTATACTGTAGTGCACGACCTTCAAGTTTTTGTACATTTCCATCTCCATTATCGATGGTTACACCATCTTTATCAGAAGTTACTTTTTGATATTTAGGTTTATCATATTTTATTGAGATACTGTCTTTACTTATGTTTATTTCACCGGTTTTTTTAAACTCAACCATTACTGCTTTTATATACCTAAGTTCATCAAATTTGTATGATTTGGCATTTAGAGTAAGTGTTAAAAATATTATGAGTAAAGTGTTACGCACATTTCATCCTTTTTGTCTTGTAATAGTTTTTGAGTATATTTTAAAAGCTCACGCTCGCCTTTAAAGTCTTTTGGATTTATTGGCTCTAGCATTTTAATATGAACATCTGTTTGCTCTAATGTTTTATAGCATGGATCACCTTTTGCAAGAATTTTTCCACTCCCCTCAATAACAATTGGAACTATAGGTGAAGATGTATTTACCGCCAGGCGAAAAGCAACTTTTTTGAACTTTCCAAGTTCACTGCCCTGATGTCTTGTCCCCTCAGGAAAGATTA
>JAPHSI010000062.1 GCA_026193155.1 Sulfurimonadaceae bacterium
CATAATCTTTTCTAAGTTCACAAGCTAAATAGTGCTCGCATTTACTACAAGACTCAAGAGTTTTGTTTTGTTGACACTCTTGAATTTCCTGTATCTTGCTTTCTAAGTGTATTTCAAACTTATCAAGTTCATTTTGATTATTTGTTTGCATAAACTTCTTTTACTCTTTGTATTTCATATTTTGAACCAAAAAAACAAGGAGAAGTGTCATGAACATGAGCATGAGGAAGAGTCATAAGATCATCTTTGCCATTTATTGCTCCACCGCCTGCTAGTTTATAAATAAATGCAAAAGGGAATACCTCAAAAAGTCTACGAAGTTTTCCCTCAGGCTTATCACTGGTAGCCGGGTAACTAAACAGACCACCGCCTTTTAGAAGTATTTGATGTAAATCAGGTACCATCCCTCCAGAATATCTAAGACGATAACCCTCTTTAAAAAAACTATCAACCATCTCTTTATGGTAAGATTCCCAATTTTGCTGTGTTCCACCAGGTGCATTTAGTTTACCTTTTTCACTTAAGCGAATCTCTTTAACAAATTCCCAGCTATTCGCTTGTAGTAAATGAAGCTTAACTTTGTTATGAGCAAATACCATCTCAACTCTTGGACCATGCACTACATAGCACGATGCTACCATGTTTTTAGAACCAAAATCACCTTCATATATTCCATATATAGTTCCAACACTTAGATTTACATCTATTAATGAAGAACCATCTAATGGATCGTATGCAATAAAGTATTTTCCACTTGGGTTTAACTGCATCGGAAATTCTTTTTCTTCGCTAGCTATTGTGTTAACACTCTCTACACGAGAAAGTTCTTCTTCAATAATCATATCACACTGTATATCTAGTTGAAGTTGTGTCTCACCTGAACTATTTGCCTGATTAGAATATCCTATGTCTTTCGTATCTATAGCATCTTTAATTCTTATAGCACTTCTTTGTATAGCTTCAAATATATCTGTCATTTTTTACACTTCCTTCGCATTTTTAAGTATCCAAGATATTATATCATCAGGGTTGTTTAAATCTAGCACATCAATATCATCAGGTAGTTCATATTTATCTAAATCAATACTTTCATCTATTGCTAGAGCATCCATATATGGAAAATAATCTTCATCTAAAGAATTTCTAAAGATGCTAATTCGAGGCAATGGTAAGTTTTTCAATCCTTCTACCAGAAGAATATCAAACTTATCAAATAATCTAATCATCTCGTCTAAATCTTTTTGTCTTTGAGAAAAATATGTTGTACGGGTAGGGGATGTAACAATAACTTCCGCACCTGTATCGCTAAATTTATAACTGTCTTTACCTTCAACATCAAACCTTGCTTTATCGCCAGGGTCATGTTTTACTATTGCAACTTCTTTTTTTTGTTCATGTATAAGTTTTCTTGCAACATTTAATATAAGTGTCGTTTTACCGCTATTTGATGGTCCGGTAAAGGCAACTGCCAATCTTTTCTTCAAAATAATATCTTTAATTAAAATTTTAAGTGATTATACAAAAGAAAAGTTTAACAAGCTATAATTTCGGCATGAAAACTGTATATATTCTTTTATTTTTTTTATTTATAAGCGGATGTTCGAGTAAAAATGCGTTTTATAACTTTGATATGGATAAACATCAACAATTAAGCGCACAAAGCTTTAAGCGGATTAAGCTTACGAATGGTGAAGAAGTAATAGGGACTTTTTCCTCAATTTATCTAAATGAAGTATATCCGGATAGATACAATAATAATGAATATTTTTTTGTGTATGTATATCTAAAAGATTCTACTAAAAAGTATAATATTAAGCTAAACTCGAATGATAGTCTGAAAATTAAAGAGCTTTATTACGACAATAGATTTTCTAGATTAATAAGTGAAAGAAGCAAATGGAATAGGTACTATTTGATTTCATATGAAAAAGTAGAAGATTTATTAAATCTACAGTTGTTTGTAGACAAATCTGCTTTGGCTTCAATTAAGTATCAAAAAAATACTCAATGAAGCTTTATTGCATTAATGTAGTGAACGTAAAACAGAACTTAATAAAACAACAATAACTTGTAAAGCAATTATTATTACAAGTGGGGCTAAGTCTAAGCCTCCAAAATCTGTTTTTATATATTTTCTTACAAGTCTATAGGCCGGTTGTGTGATTCTATATAAAAACTGAACTATAGGATTATACGGATCAGGATTCACAAAACTAAGTAGTGCCGCAATAATAATAACCCAAATATAAATGTTTATTAGACCAAGAAAAATACCGCCTAAGCCTTGAACAATATCAATAATTAAACTCATTTAACAATTTCTCCTATATAATTTTTTAAATATTTATATACTTCTGCAATATCGGGACCACTACTACTTCCAGTAAGAATATAACGAAGAGGTTTAATAAAATCATCCTCTTTAATACCTGTTTCTTTAATAATATAATCTTTAAAGTCATTATATTCATTAAAATAAGGGGCATCTTTTATAACTTCTATTATAATATTTGCCTGATTTTCAAGATTTTCAGGCAACTTTTTGACACTAAATATAGGCTCAATTTTAGCTTTTAACTCTTTTGTGGTAGATACACTTTCTAAGTATACACGTGCAAGCTCACCTATCTCTGCATCCGCAAACCCAACATAACGAGACAACTCTTTAGCATCCAGGTTTTTTAAATATTTTTGATTTATATTTTTCAAAGTATCGATGCTAAAGCGAGCAGGGGAGTTAGATATATTTTCTAAATCAAAGAATTTCACAGCTTCTTCTAAATCAAAAATATCATCAGGAGTCTTATTTCCTATTGATATTAAATAATTTGAAATTGCTTCTGGCAAGAAACCTTGCTCTAATAAGTGTTTTACACTTAAAGAATCTTCATTATTATCATCATCATTTAATAATGCCGGTAAATGTACATACTCTATATTTTTTTCATAACCTAACGACTTTCTGATGTATTCTTGTTTTGCAGTGTTTGTAATGTGATTTTCATCACGGATTATAATACTTATATCACTAATCATATCATCTACAGCAGATGCAAAATTAGATGTTGAAGATTTATCATGATTCATAATTATAAAACTATCTACTTCATCAGGAGTAAAAGATATCTCACCTTTAATTTTGTCATGAAGAACTATATCATTGCTTGGTCGTATTATTCTTACTGTAAATGGATTTATATTATCTATCACAAGCTCATCGGGAAGGTTTCTACATGCATCGTCATAGCTATATTTTTCTTTTGCTTCTTTAGCTTCTTGGTGTTTTTTATCTAGCCATTCATTTGAACAAAAACAGCTAAATGCTTTTTTATCATGCATAAGCTGTAGTGCCATTGCTGAGTGAAACTTGTAGTTTTGGCTTTGATATATAGTTTGTGAGTATTTTATTCCAAAAAGATCTAAAATATCCAATATCTCCTGATCTTTACCATCTACATTTTTTTCTTTATTTGTATCTTCGATACGTACAATAAAATCTTCTTTTTTTTGTTTCGAAACAATATAGTTGAATAGGGCAATTCTTAAATCACCAATGTGCATATCACTAGTTGGACTAGGTGCGAATCTTAACATTAAAATTCCTAAAAAATAATTTTTGTGATTCTAACAAATTTTTGATTAAATATAGGACAATTGACTTAAGTCACTGCATTAATCATAGTCTTTTATTATACTTCAAAACTACGAATAGTTATTCATTGAAAATTAATATATATTCAAATATCATGGTATAAGCAAAGGTTTTTTTATGTTAAGAAATAATTATATTAAATATATATTTTTATTCAATTATGTTGTGTTGTTTTTTGCAATAGCACTTAGTTTGTATTATGCGTATAATTTATTTTTAGATTTAATAAAGAACTCTGCAAATAAAAATCTTATTTCAATAAATAAACAAATTGCAAAAAATGTAAATATGGAACTTAAATATGTATCTAACAGTGTCAAAGCACTAGGGGAAAACTATAAAAAGTTACATGAAGAAGAATATGAATATATAAAGAACAAGCCATTATACGAGCATAAGAGTATAAAAAACGACAATATAACATTTTTTATAGATTATACAGATCAAAATGACTTTTCCTTTAAATCAGACAATGTTGCAATGATTCTTTCAAATCTAAATCAAGATAAAGAAACTGTAGCTAGAGAACTTAATATTTTTCATCAATTAACACCGGCTCTCGAATCCATACAAAATACTCTTGATTTTTCATGGGTTTACATTACAAGTGTTAATGATTTCATGCTTATTTATCCTTATGTACCTTATGAAAATGCAAAAAATATATATAAGCCTACACAGCAGCACTTTTATAAAGCTGCAAATTTTAAACAAAAAAGTGTAGGCTGGGAAGAACCGTATTATGATCTTGCTGGAGACGGTGTATTAGTGACTGCATCTTATCCTATATATAATAAGAATGAAAATCTCCTTGGAGTAGCTTCTCATGATATTACCATTGATAATATTGCGAAAGAAATTTTAAACGGAACTACAATATATAAAGATAGCGTTTCTTTTTTAATATCTAAACAAGGTAAAGTCATATCATCAACAAGTAAAGCACATATGCAAGAGATAGAAAAAAATGATAAGTTAAGATACAAGGGTAATTTTCATTACAGGACACTAAGAGATGCAAAACAAAATGGACTTGATCAGATTGTTGTTTCATCGCATAAACATCTAAATAAACTTGGAGATGAAATAATCTCAAAAATTAAACCCATGAAAAATGTGAATACACAGCTATGGAATAGTAAAATAGAGGCTTTTAATGAATATATTCTTTTGGTGTCACAGATTCCTGTGACGGGATGGATATTAGTCTCTTATGTTCCAAAAGATAGTATTAGAGATGGTACAATTTCTATCTTTTACCAGATATTTTTGATATTATCTATTTTTATAACAACATTATTTATTTTTAGTGCAATTTTAGCTATGAGACACTTGATAACACCACTCGAAATAATAAATAATGCTTCTAAACGCTTTGGTGAAGGAAAGACTAAAATTAAAGTAAGTTATTCCAATATAAACCTACTAAAAACTCTTTTTGAAACTTTCAATACTATGGTTGACAATATTAATTTAAACAAACATATACTTGAACAAAAAGTTCAAGAAAGAACTTTGAAATTACAGGACGAAATAAATAGAAGGAAGGATGTTGAACAAAAACTTAGAAAAATTTCAAGAACGGATAGTTTAACAGAGATTTGGAATAGGGGATACTTCTTTGAAATATTAAACAAAGAAGTATCACGCTCCCATCGATACAATATAAATATAGCACTTTTAATGGTTGATATAGACTTATTTAAAAAAATAAATGATACTTACGGACATGATATTGGTGATAAGGCTATTAAACATGTTGTTAGTATAATTAATAAAAATATTCGTACAGATAATGTATTTGGTCGCTTAGGAGGGGAGGAGTTTGGAATAATAGTGACCGATTTAAAAAACCCTGATATATCTAATGATATTGCAAAACGTCTAGTAAAAAGCGTTGAACAATCACCTTTAGTTGTAAACAATGAATCTATTAATATAACAATAAGTATATCAAATATAAGAAAAGAAGATGATTCAAATACTTTATATATAAGATCAGACAAAGCTTTATATTTAGCAAAGGAAAAAGGTAGAAATAGGTTTGAAGAAATCTAAAAAAGTGGTGACCCCGAGGAGAATCGAACTCCTGTAACATGGATGAAAACCATGGATCCTAACCGCTAGACGACGGGGCC
>JAPHSI010000187.1 GCA_026193155.1 Sulfurimonadaceae bacterium
AGCATTCCCTAACTATGAAGAGGTAAAAGCTGAAGTTGTAAAACGTTCACCTCTTAACCGTATGGGAGATGCAACTGACTTAACAGGTGCTTGCTTATTCTTATGTCAAAACGATTCTTCTTGGCTAACAGGTCAAACTATCGTTGTAGACGGTGGTACTTCTTTTCAATAAGAAGTAAACCGCCCTACTCTTTATCTAACTTATTATGTGCTTTTT
Source organism: Sulfurimonadaceae bacterium (assembly GCA_026193155.1). Lineage (GTDB taxonomy): Bacteria > Campylobacterota > Campylobacteria > Campylobacterales > Sulfurimonadaceae > Sulfurimonas. The sequence goes on from JAPHSI010000187.1 coordinate 218, forward strand.
CAGCTGCTTGATTAGCTCTGTCATAATAAGGTTCATCAACTTTTTTCTCTTTTGCCGCACACCCGCTAAAAGTTAAAACAGCCATAGATATAACAATAATACTCAAAAATAATTTTTTCATATTTTCTCCTTTGATGTATTTTACATAATATAAACTTAACATACCTTTCATCTGCTTATCTCTTTTTTACAATTATTCGTTATAATCGCGTTTATAATATACAAGTTATACAGGATTTTTATGAGTGTTTTATTAGAATTTAGTATGTTTCCTACTTCAGATGATTGCCGCGATGGGGCATCTGTATCAAAACAAGTTAGTAAAATAATTGATGCAATTGATAAAAGCGGCGTAAAATACCAGCTTACTCCTATGGGTACAGTAGTTGAAACAGATACGATGAAAGAAGCTTTAAACATTATAGAGCTTGCATATGAGCAACTTGATTGTGAGAGAATTTACTCTTCATTGAAATTTGATATAAGAAAAAACTCTAAAAATAGACTAGAAAATAAAATTAAATCTGTTGAGAAAACACTTAAAAGAGAAATTAATAAATAAAAGGGATTTTATATGGCAAATAATATATTTGAGACACTTGAAGATATAATATATAAAAGTGATTTAGAGAGTTTTAAATCTACTGTAGATAATTTAGAAAACATAAATATACAACATGAAAAATATGGTTGGACTCTACTACATATGGCTATAAGAAGAGATGAACGTGAGATGGTTAAATATCTTTTAGATAAAGGTGCAGATATAAATAAAGTTGACGGTGTTGGCTGGACTCCGCTTATGGAAGCTATCATGGATGATATGCCTGAGCTTTGCAAAACTTTAGTAGATGCAGGTGCAGATAAAACGATTGTAAATAAAAGAGGTGTTACGGCACCGATGCTTGCTCAAAAATTTGGTCGTGAAAATATGTACGACTACTTAAGTTAAAGGCTGTTTTTGTTTAACTTACCAAACTCTCTTGCCTTTGGCAGAATCCTTTTAGCACCGCTTCTTTTTTGGGTGATACTAAATCCTGAAGCTTTTACAAATAACAATTTTCATGTGACATGGAATTATTATTTTGCAGCACTTATTTTTGTACTTGCATCTGCAACAGACTTTTTTGACGGTTATATTGCAAGAGAGTGGGATCAGATGACACTACTAGGTGGGATTATAGATCCACTTGCAGATAAGATGCTAACACTTGCTGGCTTTTTAGGTCTTATGATGGTTGGAGAGGCATCAGCATGGGCAATTTATATCATAATTGTTCGTGAGCTTTTTATAACAGGTGTCCGTACGGTTGCAGTTAGTGAAGGGCTTGATGTAAAAGCGAGTCTTGCAGGAAAAATAAAAACTGTAGCACAAATGTTTGCTATAGGCTTTTTGATTATGCGATGGGAAGGTGGAGCTGAGCTTTTATGGTTTGCTACATTTTTAACAGTTTACTCAGGATTAGAATATTTATACGGCTTTAGAAAAGCACTTTTAAAAGATGAATTGGAGCAGTTTTAATGGGTTGGCTAGTATCACTTCTTGTTTTATCGGCACTTATATTTTTTCATGAGCTAGGGCATTACTTTGCAGCCAGACTTATGGGTGTATATGTGGAAGTTTTTAGTATAGGTTTTGGTAAAAAAGTACTTACTTTTAAAAAGTGGGGTACTGAATGGGCTATAGCTACAATCCCTTTAGGCGGTTATGTAAAGATGAAGGGTCAAGATGATTCAGACCCTACTAAAAAGAGCTTTGATGATGATAGCTATAACTCGAAAACACCGCTTCAAAGGATGTTCATACTTATTGCAGGTCCTCTTGCAAACTTTATACTTGCATTTTTTCTTTACTTTTTTATAGCCCTTGGCGGTCCTCAAATTTTGTCACCTGTTATTGGTAAGGTTGTTGAAAACTCACCTGCTTATAATGCAGGTTTAAAAGCAAACGATATTGTTAAAGAGATAAACGGCATAGAGATTACTACATGGAAAGAGATGGCAAAAATCATTGAAAATGTAGATGGTTCACTAAATCTTAAAATAGAGCGTAACGGTTTTTTAGAGTTTAAAACTCTAACACCTAAAATTACCGAAACCGAAAATATGTTCAAAGAAAAAGTTCAAAAAAAGATGATAGGTATAGGGAGTGCGGGAGTATCACACAAACTAGAACTATCTCTAAGTGAGACTTTATCTTATGCGACAGAGCAAACTGTTTTTGCATCTACTATGATATTTACAGGGTTGCAAAAACTTGTAACCGGAGATGTCCCTGCAAAAGAGTTAGGCGGAGTCATAAGTATAGTAAAACTGACATCAGACGCTACGGATGCAGGTTGGATGAGTGTACTGTTTTTTGCTGCGTTAATATCTGTAAACTTAGGTGTTCTAAACCTACTTCCTATTCCGGCTCTTGATGGCGGACATATTATGTTTAACCTTTATGAGATGATTACAAAACATACTCCAAGCGAAGCTGTACTTATAAGACTTACTATTGCGGGATGGGTTGTACTTTTCTCCCTTATGGGACTTGGATTATTTAACGATATTAATAGATTGATGGGCTAGATAGTGAAAAAATATCAATTATGGAGAAAGTAGTGAACGAAGTTGAATATAAAATATACATTGATGATGTTATAAGACGTGTTGAGAGTGCAAGAATCAAAGTAAATGCACATCACATAGTTAAAATAGTAGCAATTAGCAAATACTCGGATTCACAAGAGATAAAAAACCTTTACAATATAGGTCAACGTGCTTTTGGTGAAAACAAAGTTCAGGATTTAAAAACAAAGTCTACCGAACTTGAAGAACTGCCATTAGAGTGGCATTTTGTAGGTAACCTTCAAAAAAATAAAATCAATAATCTGCTGGATTTAAAACCTACTCTATTTCATGGACTGGACTCACTTGAACTTGCCCTTGAAATTCAAAAAAAATGTGAAGCTAAAAATACGACTTTAAATGCCCTACTTCAAATAAATTCAGCCAAAGAGGAATCTAAGCATGGTGTTATGCCTGAAGTTGCAGTAGGTATATATGAACAGATTCAAAAAGAATGTCCAAATATAAAACTAAAAGGTGTGATGAGTATCGGAGCACACAGCGATGATAAATCTTTAGTACGTAAAAGTTTTGAGACAACGAACGCTATCTACAAACAATGCAAAGATGCAACTATATGTTCAATGGGGATGAGTGGTGATTTTGAACTGGCAATCGAGTGCGGCTCAAACATGGTTAGATTAGGCAGTATAATGTTTAACAAATAATTTCACATAAGTGAAATTATTCAAAAGAGGTCTTACCAACCTCTAATAGTTCTGTGACAAGCTATACAATTACTTGTAACTTTTCCGTAGTATTTTGTCGATTCAGTATAGTCTTGAGCTTTTACAGCTTTTTTAAATGCTTCTAAGTTCTCTGCTAAATTTTCATTAATGTTTTTAGTAACTTGAACTTTTTTATTATGTTGAATAAAAGTTGAAACGTCAACCTTACTAAAGATTGCATTAGCATTTTCTAGAACTTTTATTCCGTTTTCAACATCCATTCTATTTGAATATGCAAACCCATGTTGTATTTGAGCCATCCCTTGAGTCATTAAACTCATAGTCGCTTTTATAGTTTTTTCATCTGCACTTGCAAATGTCACAATAGAACTTACAGCTAATGTTAAAAGTACTTTTTTCATATATATACTCCATTTATAAGATAATTTGATTTGACAATTTGTCATACCTTGTCATTATCTTACAGCTTTATTTATTAAATATAAATAAATATTATTTAAGCATTATACTTTTTGGTTTATATCTTACAGAATTACTAAGTGGACTATCAATAAGCTTTTGTTGATATTTTATCATTTCATAAAAAGGATTTAAAAAATTATTTATATCAGATGGTTTTACGGTTTCTATATTTAATTGATTTAACAGTTCTATGACATGTTGAGTTGATTCTATAGTAGAGAGATAATTTGATTCTGGCTGAACTTTAATTTTATACTTTGAAGTTTTTGAAGTTGTAAAACTTAAATGCTTCAACACTTTTAAATTTTTACTTTTTTCAAAAATCTGTTTTGAACAACTCCAAGTAGAATCTATAATAAATATAGCCATATCTCTTTTAGAATCAACAGAAGGGTTGTTAACACTTATATCTATGGCATCTATACTTGGATAGAGTATAAAACTCTCATAGGTATTTATAATTTCGTTTATACGTTTGTGCTCACTAAAATCTATACCGATAAATAGCTCAGAATTTTTAAGTGTCAAATGGGTAAAAAAACCGGTGTTGTTTTTTACTTTTTTAAACTCTTTTGGATGCATTAGTATTACAAACTTTGTATTTGTATCAAATGCTTTTATATGTCCACACATACATGAGCTTTTCGGTCTGTAACATTTGTAACATTTTTCTCTATCACCGTATATAGTCATATATTAATCAACTTTTATTTTTTGAAATTATATTTAAAAAAGCCATATCTAGAGATTAATTGGTTAAAATTTCAAATGGAACAATTTTACGATATTATTAAACAGCTTATTCGTATACCGAGTGTAGTCGGAGCTGAGCATCCTTTCTTTTTGTTTATAAAGCGTGAGCTTGAAGAGATAGGAATTGGCGTTGAGTATTACGACGGTATTTTAGTAGCAAAAGGTGATAAACCACAAAGTGGTTATCTCTCTTCACACGTAGACAGACACGGTCTTATCTGTACAGGGCATAATGAGTTTCAGTATGCTGCATACATTGCCAAAAACAGGGCTGATCTTACGGGTACATCAAATTCTGAACAAATACTGAGTAATTTTACAATGCGCTTTGTCGATGAAAAGGTTCAAGCTTATGAGCCTTGGTCCGGAGCATATCTTGGAATGGGAATCATCAAAGAAGCTTTTTTATGCAAAAGACGCAACAATATAATCTTTAAAGTAGACGGTTTTGATTATCTTTTTCCCGGTACACCCATAGCTTTTATTGATAAACTTGATTTTCAGGACGATCTGATATCGGCACAGCTTGACAACGTAATATCTGTAGCAATTATTATATATATGTATCATAAAGGCTATCGCGGTACGGCTTTTTTTACGGCATCTGAAGAAGCGGGAAAGAGCTGGAGGTTTTTACTGGAGTATTTTAGACGATTTGATATCTCTACAAACGAACTTCTTGTTTTGGATACAAGCCCTTATTCTTCTTTGGAAGATATACAAAACCTTGACGTTATTTTAAGACACAGGGATCAAAATGCGGCTTTTAAATCACCGCTTAAAAATATCATCAAAAAAATAGCGATTGACAACAATATAAAGTATCATTTTAAAGATGCATATCTAAAAAACATTATGAAACAAACCGGAGTCAAAGGCTCACTAGGCACTACGGAACTAGGTAGAATAATTCAAGCGACAAAAGGTGAGATTCAAGGCACTACTCTTCAAATTCCGACCATAGGGTACCATACGGTTAATGAGACTTGCAATACAAAATCGGTTGAGAGTATGATTACCATTTTAAGCAAGTTATATTTACAAAACGATGACTAAATATATAAGTTATGATGTTATTGTTATAGGAGCCGGAGCTGCAGGAATGATTGCGGCGATAACTGCTGCAAAAGACGGCAAAAAAGTGCTTTTACTTGAAAAACTACCGCAAATCGGGGCAAAACTAAAAGCTACAGGCGGCGGTAGATGTAACCTTAGCAACACCCTATCCAAAGATGAGTTCATGTCAAAGTTTGGACGTGACGGTCGTTTTATGCAAGATGCGCTAAAAGCTTTTAGCAAAGATGATATGCAAGATTTTTTTCACTCAATCGGTGTTGAGACACATGCACCTGACGGATTTAGGATTTTTCCAATATCCCATTCCTCATCAACAATTCTAGATGCACTTCAAAAAACTATGAATGACTTAGATATAGATGTTTTAACTTCACAAAAAGTTGAAAGTATATTAATAGACAAAGAGCGAGTAAGCGGCGTTAAAACATGTAAAAGTACATATAAAAGCAAAAATATTATTTTAGCTACAGGAGGTCTTGGATATCCAATGCTTGGGGCTGAGGGTGATGGGTTTGAGTTAACAAAACCTCTTGGA
>JAPHSI010000181.1 GCA_026193155.1 Sulfurimonadaceae bacterium
ACAGCTAAAAAAGATGGGTTTTACAAATGTAAAAAATATAAGAGACGGTTTGGTTAATTGGCTTGAAAGCGGAAGAACCCTTAAGAGTTATTTTGGTGAGATAACTTTGGTGCCTAAAGAGGCTTAGGATTTAACTCTCTTTAGTCTGTCTTCCTCTTGCGCTTTGTATAATTCCGCGCAACCTTTTGATAATTCACGTATCTTAAGTATATAGTTTTGTCTCTCAGTTTGCGAGATTGCTTTTCTTGCATCTAGGACATTGAAGGTATTCGATGCCATCATACATAAATCGTATGCAGGTAATGGAAGTCCTGCTTCTAAGGTTCTAAGACATTCTTCACTTTTTGCGTTAAACTCTGCAAAAAGCATATCTGTATCTGCTACTTCAAAGTTGTATTTTGAAAACTCTATTTCACTCTCTTTATGTACATCTTTATATAATGTTTTACCGTGTTCGTTCTCATTCCAAACAATATCAAATACATTATCAACACCTTGAAGATACATAGCTAAACGCTCAGTTCCATATGTTATTTCAACTGCAACAGGATTACATTCCACACCGCCGACTTGTTGAAAGTATGTAAACTGAGTAACTTCCATACCGTTTAACCAGACTTCCCAACCAAGTCCCCAAGCACCGAGCGTCGGAGATTCCCAGTTGTCTTCAACAAAACGGATATCATGTTTAGATACGTCAAGCCCCAAATATTCTAATGATTTTAAGTAAAGTTCTTGAATGTTGTCAGGCGATGGTTTTATAAGTGCCTGAAACTGATAGTAGGATCCAAGTCTGTTGGGATTTTCACCATAACGACCGTCAGTCGGACGACGTGATGGAGCAACATAAGCCGTAGCCCATGGAGTTGAATCTAATGAACGTAAAAAAGTAGCAGGATGAAATGTTCCCGCACCTGCAGGAATATCATATGGCTGAACGATGTTACAACCTTCTTTCATCCAAAATTCTTGAAGTTTTAATAGCATCTCACTAAAAGTTATCATTATATATCTCTCATATTTTATTCTTGGAATTTTATCTTATTCCCACTTAAAACGCTCTGTTTCTAAGTTCATTTCAACATATTCTATAAATGAGTTATAGTAAAGTTTAGCACCCTTAAAACCCATTTGTTTATAGATTATATACCATTCTACTGCGGCATCTAGTTCATTTTCTCCATATACAATAATATCATCTAATTGAGCAAGTTCTAATCCATCAAAATATATCTCTTCTAATTCACTTTTCTCTCGGATTCTTTTGTCTCTTAAAAATTTATATAAATAGTATGAATTTTTTGCACCTGGAATATGACCTAAAAAAGCATCATCTTTCTTATTTGATATTCCATAGTATTTTTGAGGGTACCTTGCATCAATTAGTATACTTTCTTTATTTTTATTAATATATTCAATATCAACTGATATATTAGTATTAGTAAGAATTAAATCACCCTCTTTAACCTCGGGCACTTCACGAGTTGTAAACCAATCATATTCAAATACCCATGCCATATATCCACCGTCTAATATACTTACGTTTTCAAACCCATGAGATATTAATACAAACGCCAAAAAAGCAGATTTTTTTATATCTTCCTTAGTATTACGTCCATATATTACTACTTTTGAATTATTATTGATTCCGATATCTCTAAATATCTCCTGTAATGATTCCATCTTTATTAGCGGGGAGTTGGTTCTCGACTCTTCTAATATTTCTACGTTAAAACTTATAGAACCTATTATATGGCTTTTTTTATAACTATCACTTATGTCAATTACTACTAAGCTTTGGTCATCCAAAGCATTTTTTAGTGAATTTGGCGTTATAAATGCGTCATAAGCATATATATTTATAATTGTTAAAAGTAAAAAAAATATCTTTTTCATATCAATCTTTAAAAATTTGTAGTATCACGGAACTGTGCAATCTCAGATTCAACCATCTCATCTATCATCTTCGTAAAAAGTTCACTGATCATATTTGGAGATATATCCAGCTCAATCGCCTTAGCACGTACACGTTGTTTTATAAAATCAACTCTATCGTCGGCTTTTACCTCTTCTATAGAGTTTTTAAATGTTGCTGCTTGATGAATATAACGGTTTCTTTTTGCAATGAGTTCAACTAATTCATCATCTATCTTATCTATCTCATTTCTGACTTCTTCTAATGTCTTACACTCTTTCATAGTCATCCTTTTAGTTTAAAGTAATATTAACTAAAAATAGATAAAAATTTGTTAACAATTCTGTAACAATCTTTATATATACTTTTAATATCGATTCTCCATGTATAGTCTTTGTCCTGACTCACAAATGACTATACTTCACAAAAGCTAAATTCCAAATCTTTGTTTATATGAATCTTCATAAGTTGCTTCTGCATCTTTATAAGCTATTAGGTCTCCAAATTCAACCTCTATAACTCTGTGAACACTTGAATCTTTTATTGCTAGAGATAAAATCTTATCTGCACGATTTTTAATAAACACAGGCAACATATCTATTTTATTCATCTTAGCAATTTTTTCTGCTCCACCCTTAAACTCGCCAAGAGGCTTATCACTCTGGTTTCTGGTACCTTCTGGAAATATATATACACTGTTTCCTGATTTAACGACTTTTCTTATATCTTTGAAAAAACCACTCATTTGAGAGGATTCACGATCAAGTATAATTGTCCCTGCATTTCTTACAAACATACCAAAAAAGAATGAATCATATAGCTCTTTTTTTGCTATCCAATATCCATGAATTTTTGTATTTTGCGTAGCGACCTCGATTATGGAAGGATCAATTATCGTACGATGATTAGAGATTAAAAGATACTGCCCATCTTTTGGAATTTTATCTTCATTTATAACTTTTATCTCAATATTTAATTTTTTAAGCAGCCTGTTTGAGTACTCGGTTCTTAACATTTTTTTATCTTCATAACTTTCAACTTTTTTCAGTCTAAAACCATAAAGATTAGTAAGATATGTGGCATATATTGCCATTTTTAATTGATTAAATGTCATGACTAAGCCTTTAAATATATGCCGGTATCTTTAACTTCTATAAGTTTGTCTTCTTGTAACTTAGTCAAAGTTCTTTTATACGCCTTTTTACTCATAGAAAATACATCGACAATTAAATCAGCATCACTTTTATAGTTATAAGGCATAATTCCACCGTTTTGTTTTAAGAGCTCTATAACTTTGTCTGCATCAGAGCTTTTCTTTTTAGAGCCTATTTGAACAAGTGAGATATCTAAATTTCCATCTTTTCGAATCGTTTTAATATAAGCTTGTCTCTCTTGACCAATCTCTATTTTTTCAAAAACTTCATTTTTATAAATCAAACCTTCATATTTATCTTCAACTATACACTTAAAACCAAGTGGTGTCTTTGAGATAATGACTATTTTCACTTCTTTATTAGGGTGTAAGCCTTTTGGTTTTTCTCTAAAAAAATCTTGAGTTTTTTCACTTCCTACAAGTCTATGAGTTCTCTCATCATAAACAACTTTTAAAAAACGTTTATCGCCAATCTTGAAAGGATTTTTTTGCAGTTTATTTGGTACGAGTAAATCTTTTGGCAATCCCCAGTCGACAAAGGCTCCAAACTTTGCTACATCCACAACCTCAAAAAAGCCAAACTCATCAAGTTTGGCTTTTGGTTCTAATGTAGTTGCTATTAATCTGTCTTCAGAATCTGTATATAAAAATACATCTAGAAGTGAACCTACAGGCATATCTTTTGTAACATATGCTTGTGGCAATAACACATCTTTTTCATCTTCTGATAATAAAAAAAGTCCGTGGGGCGTTTCTCTGTCGACTAAAAGCGTATTAATAACGCCTAGTTCTAAGTGTTTGTTTTGTTGCATCTGGTATTTCCGTCTATTTTTTATGACATTATAACTACATTATATATATAGAAACTAAAAAAAGATATTTAAGCAATAAAACTTAAATAAATTCCTAGAAATACCTAAACGTTATAAAGATATCTGAAAAAATTAAAACTTAATATTTAAGCCGGCATAAATTGATGATGTCTCAACATTGTCTTGTTTCAAAGTCCTAAAATACTCATAGTAATGTTTTAATTCATCATAAACTTGAGTAGATGAAGAATACTTAAAAAAGTAACTAAATGATTTACTAATATCTCCTGAAGCACCTATACCGACACCGAAGTCTAGGAAATCCAGACCTTTGAAGTTTATTTTCATATCTTGAAGTTTATTGTTTAAATAAACAAACGGTTCAAAATGTTCACTAACTTTAATGGAATATTCAAGTCCATTGTTTGTAAACTGAGGAATCTCTCTTGTTTTGGCTACATCCATAGTGTTAGCCTTTAGAGAAATTAGCGTAAAGAGTAGAATAAGCAAAATACTTTTCATAATGAATCCTTTTATATTAAAGTACATGTTTGCATACTACTAAAAGCTAGGGGGAAAATATAACAATGCGAAAACATTATTAGCAACCTGGCGATCTCAACAATACTTGAGACCCATGGCTTTCCGTCCTTACTTCACAGTAAGTTTGGCAATCAACAGACTACATTGTACACTAATTATGATTAAATATCAAATTTTAGCCCCTAAAGTAATGTTAATAATACAACTAGCAATACAGGAGGTGTGACAATCAGACCAAATTTTGAATATGACCAAAAACTAATTTGCACACCTTTTTTCTCAAGGGAGTGAAGCCATAAAAGAGTAGCTAACGAACCAAACGGTGTCATCTTTGGTCCTAAGTTACAACCAATGATATTTGCATATATCATAGCTTCATTTGTTATCTCCGATAGTGCTATGTCCATTACCATTATTGTAGGCATATTGTTCATCACTGCAGATAAAATTGCTGCCAAAAACCCTGTCCCGACTACGGCTATAATTTCACTTTGAGTATTTAGATATACTAACATTTCAGATATATAATCTGTCAAACCTGCATTTTTCAGTCCATATACAACTATATATAAACCCAAAGAAAACCATACGACCTGCCATGGTGCCTCTTTTATAATATGTTTTGGCTGTACTGTTTTAGTATAAGATGATATTGCTAAAAACAAAATTCCTCCACCAAGAGCAAATACAGAAACAGGTATGTTGTAAGAATCACCTATAAAATAACCGGATAATAACAGAGCTAAAAACAACCAAGAAAAATTAAATAAACCTTCATGTTTAATGGCTTCCGATGGATTTTTTAATAAATTAATATCAACTTCATTTGGTATATCTTTTTGTAAAACAACATATAAAACTATCATACTCACAATCACACTGATAATATATGGCAATATCATATTTGCAAAAAACTCAGAAAATCCTATATCAAAATAATTTGCAGTAACTATATTTGTAAGGTTTGAGAAAACAAAAGGGATAGATGCAGAGTCACTTATAAATCCGCCTGCAAGTAAAAAAGCCAAAATAGTTTTTGTGTTTAGACGAAGTATATTCATTTTGGCAAGTAAAATCGGTGTTAGAATTAAAGCCGCCCCATCATTTGCAAAAAGTGCGGAGACTATAGCACCAAGTAAAATGGAGTAGAAAAACATTCTTTTACCGCTTCCATTTGATAACTTTGCCATCTTAAGTGCCGCCCACTCAAAAAATCCTATTTCATCTAAAACCATAGATAAAATTATTATCCCTATAAAAGCCAGTGTCGCATCCCATATTATGTCAAATACTATTTTAACATCACCCATACTTACAACACCTAATGATAATGCGACTACTGCTCCAATGATTGCGGATGTACCAATTTGTAATCCCTTTGGCTGCCAGATTACAAAAATCAAAGTTATTAAAAATATTAAACTTGCCGTTAGCATCTACTTATATCCTATTGTTAATTAATAAAATAATATATTAGCATAGTTACAACTTGGTTACATTCTAAATTAATCAACTTATTGTATAATCAAGTATGTTTAAATATATACTTACTCTTACCCTATTATCTTTAATATTCCTTGGTTGTTCATCTGATGACAATGACACGGACACGGCAAGTACCTCATCACCTTTAAGTGGCGAGTGCAACACTCAAATATATACAAGTTCAAATCCAACTACACTCCCTATGCTAGTCGTACTGGTGAGTTATAACGATGTACAAATAAGTTCATCGATTACTACATGGAACTCTAAGATGTTTGGAAAAAATGAAAGTGAATTAAATCATTATTATGATGAAATAAGTTCTTCACAGTTTGAATTTTCTCAAGCCACGGAATGTAATGGTGTAGCTTCGGTGCATCTAAATAAAAACCATCCAAATATTAGTATAGATAGCCTTTCGTTTGATTCTTTAGTATATCCTGATTTAAAAGCTTCTCTTGAAGCACTTGATAATAATATATCTTTTGATATTTATGATACAGATGCTAATGGGCATATAACTCCTAATGAACTCTTAGTTACATTTATAATAGCAGGATATGAAGATGCTTATGAGGGTAAACACGTTAATCAAGGTATATGGGCTCATCAAAGTTGTATAAATTCTACAGGAGATATTCCAACTTTGGATGGGGTTACTATAATGGGCTGTGCAAATGATGGTAATTATGCACTTTTTGGAGAAAGACATGAAGAATCAAACCCACATGATGCAACCATCGGAATTATAGCTCATGAGCTTGGTCATTCTGCATTTAACCTGCCGGATTTATATAATACAGATAATCCAAACAGTGGCGGAATAGGATATTTTGGACTTATGGGTGCAGGAACTTGGGCACAAAAAAACAATACTGAATATCCAGGAGATACACCTGTTCATATGACTGCTTGGAGCAAAGTATACAACGGCTGGGTAACTCCTGACAATAGTTCTGGTTCAAAAATAATGAATGCAACAAATCTTAATTCTTTTAATACTGTTAAAGTTCCTATAAATGACAGTGAATATTATTTACTAGAAAATAGAAACAATGCAGGTTACGACCGAGGTCTTTTTGTTTTAGATGGAACTTTTAACGGTGGTTTGGCAATCTGGCGTATAAATGAGACACAACTGACTACAGATAAACTAAATAGTAATGAAGTCAATACTGATAATAACAACAAAGGCGTTGATTTGGTTGAGGCGGCTAACTCTGTTATTGACAGTGGCGGTGTAGGTAATGAAAAAAATCTTTTTTATAGTGGAAATGTTGATAAACTAGAAGTCGATGCAAATATAACTAATATTGGTGAACGCGCAGAAAACATGCTTTTAAATGTAAATTAAACACATAAAGTCTTATAAGGAAATAAAATGAAATATCTACTAATACTATCTTTAATTATCACAAGTCTATTCTCAGCACCTGCTTATAATGCTTTAAGAACTTTTAAACAAGCAGATGGGACTGAGTTTAAAGCAAGAGCACAAGGAAATCATCATCTAAACTGGATTGAAGATGAAAACGGTGAAATTTTAAAATATAATGCAAAGACTAAGAACTATGACTACGCTGTCATAAAAGATACTCAGCTAAAAGCATCTGGATATAAATATCAAACACAAAATCTTAAAAAAAGTGCCCCAAAAGAGCAAAGAGAAGTTCAAAAGATAGATAAAAAAGAATTAGGTCAACTTATGAAACAAAGAAGATCTCTCAAATCAAAAGGTCATACACACTAATACCTACTATACGATTTTACAAATAATATCACCTATCTCTTTAGACAATGAAGCCGCAACCACTGAACATTTCACTTTAAGTAAAAAACATATATCACTTCGGTGTGAAGGGCTCATGCATTCATAATTTCCCATCCCTTTACTTATAACCAAATCAGCACTCTCAAATAATTCTTTTGCCTCTTTTGTAGATCTGTTATATGTAAAACCAGGAGTATTTACACCGGAGTCAATAAGCCTGCATATTTTTTGAAATCCTGCTTCTTTTGCCTCTTTTATAGTAACATCATTTATTATTGGGTTTCCACGTACCATATATGTTAAATCTAGCGTTGGATACAAATCTTTTAAAGTCTCAACAAACATGTAATCAAATATATGTTCACCTACATTATCACCTATAATAAGTACACTTTTTGCTTTTTTTAGTTTGCTTTGTAGTAGTTCAAAATCATTAAGGGCAAACTGAGTATGAAATATTTTTTCTAGTTCCTCTTCTAAGTCAAACTCAACCTCTGCGGCTAAGTCTATTACATTTCCGGCTACGGCAATCTTTGTAGCTGTTAAAAGTTTATTTTTTGAGTTTTTAAGTTTTTCTTTTAAAAAAGGAACAAAACTGAGTGCTTTTTGCGTAGAGTTTTCTTTAACCTCATCATAAAGGTCTTCTTTATCGGCTATTATTGCCATTTCTTCATATACATACGATGCAATTTCCGGAGGTGTATCAGAAAAAGAGAAATCTTTACTCATTTGTCTGACAGTTGAAGTTAGTTTATTAGACAATTCCTCATCTGCTTCTATAGCATTAGCTACTTTTGCACTTTGGTTAATTATACATTCTATACATTCATAAGAGATTGTCATTAAAAAACAAGTTTACTAATTTGTATGATCATCTATTGCTTTATTCCACATCATTTTATATTTACGTCTCATAAATTCAACCTCTTGTTGGGAAAGCTTTAGTTGTTCTTGCAGGGTATGGATAGTTTTTCTATCCTCATCATAAAGTTCCTGTAAAGATGCAAGTGCTTCTTTTAAAAATTCATTTTCCACTCTTACTGCCTGAAGTGTTTCATCTTTAGAATCAAGTACTTTTTCATGAAGATTGATGATAGTACCAATTGTTTTTTGAACAAACTCCGGCTGAACTATCATTTCTTGAGTGTTTTGTTCTGAAAGTTCTTGTAGTTTTGCAGGGACTACAACTTCTTGAGCACCTTTAGATGGGTCTATATATCTAACACCATCCTCAACTTTCACGCTTAGTTTTCCACGATCACACAAATCGTCTATCGCGTCCATCTCTAAGCCTGTAAGTTCCATATACTCTGTATCACTCATCCACTTCATACTTTACCCTTTTTATTTATTATACTTCTATGATTGTTTCAATCTCCATAGAATCTGTTTCAACTTTTTTAGCTTTTGCTATTCTATCTTCTTTTAATTTTACTGCTAATTCTTCATTGTCTAAAGCTAATATTTGCATCGCTAAAAAAGCTGAATTTATTGCACCTGCTTTTCCTATTGCTACTGTAGCAACTGGCATTCCAGCTGGCATCTGAACAGTTGATAGCAATGCGTCAATCCCGCTTAATGCAGATGCACTCATAGGCACACCTATAATAGGCTTAACCGTTTTAGAAGATAAAACACCCGCTAAATGTGCAGCCATTCCTGCAGCAGCGATAAATATCTGGGCACCTTTAGATTCAGCTTTTTTAATGTACTCAGCAGTTCTCTCAGGTGAACGATGAGCTGAAGAAATAATCATCTCATAGTTAACACCAAACGCTTCTAGTGTATCTGAACAAGACTTCATTACTTCATAATCACTTTTTGAACCCATTACGATTGAAACAAATTTCATTAAATTTTTTCCTCTTATTTAATTTTTTGAAATTATAGCATATTGCTTAATATTAGTAATCTAATGCTCTTTTATAATTAACTATCAGCATTTATCTTAGTTATTAAATCTTTTAGAACTTCTTGTGCTTTATCATTGTCTATCTGACAAGTACCAGCAGCAGAATGTCCCCCTCCGCCATTTGCCAACATCAATTCTCCAACATTAGTTTTAGACGTTCTGTTTATTATAGACTTACCAGTGGCAAAGACCGTATTTTGATTTTGAAATCCATTAATAATATGAATTGAAATATTTTGTTCCGGGAAAAGTGCATAAATCATAAAACGGTTACCGGGGTATATAGTCTCTTCATTTCTCAAATCAAGAACAACTAAATTTCCATACACGGTAGAACAACGTTGTAACTGTTCTTTAAAATCATCTGCATATTTATTAAAAAGTTCAACTCTCTCTTTAACATCCGGTAACTCCATGATATCATCTATTCCATGATCGTGACAGTAGTCTATTAAATCCATCATCAATTGATAATTAGATATTCTGAAGTCTCTAAACCTACCTAAACCTGTACGAGAATCCATTAAAAAAGAAAGTAAATCCCACCCCTGCGGATTTAAAATATCATCTTTGGAAAATTGAGCAGCATCTGCTTTATCAACGGCAAGCATCATATCTTCACGAATCATAGACAAATCATTATCTTTTACATAATAATCATAAACAACACGAGCGGCAGATGGAGCGTCAGCTATTATTATATGATTATCAGCTTTTTCATTACGGATTGTTTCACTCTCATGATGGTCAAATACTAAATGAGCGTTCGCAACATACGGAAGGTTTGTGATTATGTCATTTTCTGTTATTTTTATAGTACCGTCTTGCATATCTTTAGGATGGACAAATGTTATTTCATCAATTAATTTTAATTGTTTTAAAATAACTGCACATACCAATCCATCCATATCACTTCTTGTAACTAAACGAAATTTTTTACTCATAACTACCCCTATATTTAAATTCTATGTATTATATCAACTTTTATCTAATGCATATTATTATCTTTACCATAATGTTTCCATGTGTTCTTGTTTTGTATTTAAATAGTAATCTTGAAGTAACATACCTCTTCTAAGCTTTCCTATCAAAATTATAAGGATAAGATCAATGAATAAATGGATAAGTTACGTAGCTAGTACTATATTATTAGCTTCATTTGTGGGTTGTAATAGCTCAGATGGAAAAGATGGTGCCAGTGGTGTAGATGGTATTGATGGTGTTGATGGTAGCAATGGAATTTCATCTATTGCATATAATAAATATGAAAACAATGCCATAGAGTCAAAAGTTTCATTTGAAAACATTGCAGTCCCACTCGGAGATGCACAAAAAACCATTAATACGTCTTCTTCTGTATCTTATAATAATGATATGGGTAATGTAGATTTTACAAAACTTTTAGCAACAGGTGATGTTGACGGTAATGAAACTTTTGGTTTAGTAAAAAATTATCAAGATACGGCTATAACATTCACAGATGGATCGCCTTATATATGTAACGGTACAAATTCAGGTCTTGGTTCTGGGCTTGATTATACTTCTATTTTACAAAAAAACAACAAGCTATATATGGTGTCACAATTTGAATGTCAGATTGGTGCAATGTATAAAGCTGAACTAGAACAAGATTCAACTACAGGTAAACTTTCTGTTAAAAGCAACTCTTTAGAATTTATTTCTCAAAAAGCTGATTTTGGTGGATTTGTTCACTGTGCAGGACAAAGAACACCTTGGGAATCACACCTAGGTAGTGAAGAGTATGAACCTAATGCTAGAAGTGTTGAAGATGACACAAATGCTACAACAGGTTTAACAGGTAACGGATATTATGATGAACTTGCTAAATACTGGGGTGATGATGCAACAAAGCTTAGTCCATATTATTATGGCTGGACTCCTGAAGTTAATATAGATGTAAATGGTTCTGCTGTTTATACTAAGCATTATTCTATGGGTCGTATGTCACATGAATTATCATATGTTATGCCTGATAAAAAAACTGTATACATAAGTGATGACGGCACAAATGTTGGTCTATTTATGTTTGTAGCCGATCAAGCAGAAGATTTAAGTGCAGGTACACTTTATGCTGCAAAATGGATACAAAAAGACGGTGCTAATGGAGGAATGGCAGATTTAAGTTGGATTAAACTTGCTTCATCAAATAATGCGACTATAAAGGCAATATTAGATCCTGATGGAGATGTTAATACAAACGATGCTCCAAAATTTAGTGATATTTTTGAGACTGAAGATGTAGCTGATGACAATACTTGTCCTACAGGTTTTACATCAATTAATACTTCAGCATACCAAGAGTGTTTAAAAATAAAAACTGGGCAAGAAATAGCTGCAGCCTATCTTGAGACCAGAAGATATGCTGCATTAAAAGGTGCAACTACTGAGTTTAGAAAAGAAGAAGGTATAACTTTCTCACCTGAACACGGTAAACTTTTTGTTGCTATGAGTGCAGTAGCTTACGGGATGGAAGACAATAAGAAAAAATCTTCTGATAATACTACTTACGATATTGGCGGGAACAACGATATTAAAATTCCATATAACCCTTGTGGGGCTGTTTATGCATTAGATATTGCTTCAAACTCTCAAGCTGATATGGCAGGTAATGCTATAGAAAGTTCATATGTAGTAAATAACATGTATGCTATCTTAACCGGTGAGCCTATAGAATATCCTGAAGGACATCCTTACAGCTGGCAAGTTATTGGTGAGTTGGAAGATTTACAAAACGCAACCGTAGAGGATGTTAAAGAGTTTTACGATAATTTTTATGGACCAAACAATGCCACATTAGTACTTGCAGGTGATTTTGAAATAGCGGATGCTAAAGCATTGGTTGAAAAATATTTTGGAGAAATTATAAATTCTGAAATGTCTTTAAGCCAAATTGGGGAAATTTCAGAAATCTATTGGAAGAAAATACCGGAACATTATCCGTTTGTGAATCTTGATGTTTTTGTAATCATGCCAAATCACATCCATGGAATAATAATAATTAATAACGTAGAGACGGGATATATCCCGTCTCTACG
>JAPHSI010000066.1 GCA_026193155.1 Sulfurimonadaceae bacterium
CCTCGTGGTGTACCACAAATTGAAGTTACGTTTGATATCGATGCAAACGGTATTTTAACAGTTTCTTCAACTGATAAAGGTACTGGTAAATCTCAGTCTATCACAATCTCTGGAAGTTCAGGGCTAAGTGAAGAAGAGATTAATAAAATGGTTCAAGATGCAGAAGAAAACAAAGCTGCAGATGAAGAGAGAAAAGCATTAGTTGATCTTAAAAATCAAGCAGATGCACTTATCGCTCAAGTTGAGAAAACTATGACTGATATGGGTGATAAAGTTGAAGCAGAAGAAAAAGCTAAAATCGAAGCTGCTATAACTGAGCTTAAAGATGTTCTAAAAGATGAAAATGCTACTAAAGAGCAAATCGAAGAAAAAGTTAAAGCTCTTACAGAAGCCAGCCATAAAGTAACTGAAGAGATGTACAAACAACAAGCCGGCGGTGAGCAAGCTCAAGGTCAAGCTGATCAAGCTAAAAAGAAAGACGATGACGATGTTATCGATGCTGAGATAGAGTAATTTTACTCTATCTTACAACTATTTAAAACCACAAATTCTCCCCTTATTTATCATAAACAAAATTATATATTAAATAAATAATATTAAAAAACTTATTTTAATATTAAATTTTAATACTAGTAAATAATAAAAATTATCCTTTAGATTTATCATACTATAATTTCATGAAATTAATTTTATAAGGTAGTGAAATGAAAATATTAGCTTTAACATTGGCAAGTGCGTCTCTTTTAGTTGGTTCCCCTTTAGCTAAAGAGGCTATAGATGCAGGATTAAAACCTATTCCGATTAATAAGAGTGAACTTAATAAGCTTATTGATAATCCAAAAAATCCTATAACAAATGCAAAAGTTGAACTTGGTAAAAAACTATATTTTGATCCTCGTTTATCAAAAAGTAATCTAATTAGCTGTAATACTTGTCATAACCTTGCAACAGGCGGAACTGACGGTGTTAGTGCAGCAGTAGGTCATAAATGGACTGCAAACCCACATCATCTAAACTCTCCTACGGTTTATAACTCGGTATTTTTCTCTGCTCAGTTTTGGGACGGTCGTGATCCTGATTTAGAAAAACAAGCACAAGGTCCTATACAAGCCCACCCTGAAATGGCAGCAACTAAAGATCATGTTGTAAATACGGTTACTTCTATGCCTGCATATGTAGAAGAATTTAAGACTGCATACGGTAAAGATGTGAAAATTACTTTTGAGAAAGTTACAGATACTATTGCTACATTTGAGCGTACACTTGTTACTCCATCAAGATTTGATGATTTTTTAAACGGTGATGAAAAAGCACTAAATAAAGCTGAAAAAGAAGGTCTTAAAACTTTCATAGACAAGGGTTGTGCTACATGTCATAACGGTGTAGGTCTTGGTCAGGATATGAATGTGTTTGAAGTTACGGCAAAATACAAATTCCGCGATATCGGTGACTTTAGAGGTAACAAAAACGGTCACGTTAAAGTCCCTACTCTAAGAAACATAGTAGAGACTGCTCCATATTTTCACAACGGTGCAATCTGGAGTGTAAAAGAAGCTGTTATAGAGATGGGTAGAATTCAGTTAGGTCAAGATATCAACGATAAAGAAGCTGAATCAATAGCAACTTTTCTTAACTCTCTAACAGGTAAGAAACCTGATATTTCTTATCCTCAACTTCCGGCTCGTACAGCTAGTACTCCTAAACCAGATATGAAATAAACCTAAGAGTTTAAAGCGCGATGCACAGCTAAGGCTTGTGCATGCTCTTTAACATCATGAACACGTATAATAGAAGCTCCGTTTCTAACAGACTCCATATGAATTTCCAAACTTCCAGCTAAACGCTCATCTACTTCACAAGGATATATCTTATTTATCATAGATTTTCTGGACGCTCCGACCAAAAGTGCTTTACCTAAAGTCAAAAAATGTTCTAAGTTTTTAATCAGAGATATATTATGCTCCAAAGTTTTACCAAAACCGATCCCCACATCTAAAACTATATCTTTTACGCCAAAACTCTCGGCTTTTTGTAACCTTGTCTCAAAAAAACTGTATATATCGTCTAAAACACTCTCATATTCAGGATTTTTTTGCATAGTTTGAGGATTACCCTGCATATGCATAATTACAGCTTGTGCATCATATGAAGCGATAAGTTTAGATAGTTCATCATTTGCAAGTCCTGTTATATCGTTTATAATACAAAACCCACTATCTAGTGCCATCTTTGCAACCTCAGGTTCATAAGTATCTGCACTGAACTTGACTTTTTCATAAAGCTTTTGTTCATATATAAGTTTATAGATACCACTAACTCTTTCCAACTCTTCGCTTATGCTAACAGTTTTTGAATTTGGAGCAGAACTGACTCCACCGATATCTATAACTTTGGCACCGTCTTCAATCATCGTCTCTATTTTACCAATAGCATCAGTATCGCTAAATCTACTACCTCTAAAAAAACTATCGTCATTGGCGTTTATTACACCCATTATTTCAACATCTTTTGCTCTATTAATATTAACGATTTCAGATAGTTTTTTTGCTAAATCTTTTAAACCAAAAGGTTGTGCCAACTCTTTTTTGCTTAACTTTTGCAGTTCTCTTGTAGTGGCTATAAGCAAACAATCTACCGTTGGTGTTTTTGCTAAAACAGTGCCACGCGGTACCGCTAAATCTGCTCCGATACTTAGGGCGTCTTGTTTTAAAATATTTGCAGCACCTACATGTAAATCTTTTACAAGTATCAAATGCATCTGTGATTTTGAGGTCAGGATATTTACACCACCTGCATCTACTCCCAAATTTTTCAATAGTTTGGGTACATCGGTATTAGTGTTTAAGTGTTCAAGATGCATGAATGAACCCCATTAATATAAATGCTAAAATACTTTGTGGACGTGAGTTCAACTCTAAGAGTCTATAAGCTTTATCAAAATTATTCAGTTGTGATTCATTTAATATAAGTTTGTCTACTACAGTAGCTCTGTGATATATAGCCTCTACCAACTCTTTTGTCTCTACTTTTGAAATTCTGGCATTTGATTTTAAAAAAGCAAAGATATCAGCGTACTCTATTTTTGACAAGTTTAAATTAAAATCTACAGACTCATGAGATATCTCACCTTTAATTATAGGCAGACGTGAACGAACAGTTGGTAAGAGATTTGATTTTGTTGGTGAAATGATTATAAATTCTATGTTGTTAGGCGGTTCTTCTAAAACTTTTAAAAGTGAGTTTTGTGCCTCTATTCCAAAACTTTTTGAACCGAGAATCAAATACTTCGTCATATTTTCACTTATGTAAGATTCGGCTACAACTGCTTTTGCATGTTCAAGTTTAAATACATCCTCGACAAAACCGATAACTCTATTAGGTTGAAGTTTAACTTGAAATTTTTGAAACTCTTTTTGTATATCCGTAGATATAAGGATATGCCCTTTAATTGGAGACATCTACCTCTCCAAACATCGCCCCGTTTAAAGATAACTCAAAAAGGCGATAAACTTGAAGCAATTTAATATCTAAATGTTTATCATAACTTTTAAGATTGAAACTATTTGCATAGTCCTCATCAAAAATCCAAAAATAACTGTTGTCTTTTCTCTTTGCTATATCTGCACGCTTATCATCACCGCTACCAATGTACCAGAAAAAATATTTATCTTTTAAAGAAAGGTTTACCATATCATCTATTATATCAATCATACCTCCACCGCTTACATCATTGTAGTGTCTGTATAATGAATCAATATTGACAATAGGAACAGGTGGACGGTCAAGTTTTGCAGAGTTAATATTACTTAAAATATACTCTTGAAACCATCTTCTCTTTGCATCTGTAATTAATACAATAGTTTTTCCGTCAAGAATTTGCTCTAGGGCAAGAGATGTTGCAGGTGTCCACTCAAATCTTAACTCTTCGAGCCAAGAGAATGTCGCTCCCTCATCACGAATAGTATCTAAACTCCATTGAGCAAAGTCTGCAATCTCTTCTATAGACATAAAATTACTTATCTAACTCATATGCATCGTGAAGACCGCGAACGGCAAGCTCTGCATATTTTTCATCAATAACCATAGATATTTTTATCTCTGAAGTTGATATCATGTTTATATTTATGTTCTCATTTGCCATTGTCTGAAATGCTTTTGCGGCTACGCCTGCATGAGACTTCATACCTACACCCACTACTGAGACTTTACAAATGTTTTCATTATATACATCGTTTTCTAAATCACCGTCTTTTAAAAAATCTGCTACAACATCTTTAGCATCATTTAAATCACCCTTTGGAACAGTGAAGTCAATATTTGTAGTACCACCATGTGCACGATTTTGAATTATCATATCTACATTAACTTCTGATTTTGCCAACTTAGTAAAGATATCAGACGCAATTCCGGGTCTGTCACTAACGCCTATTAAAGATATACGAGCTTGATTTTTATCTAAAGCTATTCCACTTACTAATGGTTTTTCCATAATATTTTCTTCCTTAGTTATTAAAGTCCCCTCTTCATCTGAGAAGCTTGTTCTTGTTACTAGATTTACATTTAATTTTTTTGCAAGTTCAACTGATCGGTTTTGAAGAACTTTAGCACCCAAAGATGCAAGTTCCAACATCTCATCATAAGATATTTTCTCTAACTTTTTAGCTTTTGGCTCTATTCTTGGGTCTGTAGTAAAAATACCGCTTACATCAGTATATATCTCACATAAGTCAGCCTTTAAAGCACCCGCTATTGCAACGGCTGAGAGGTCACTTCCACCACGTCCAAGTGTTGTAACATCACCGTTTTCATTTACACCTTGAAAACCTGCAACTACAACTACTTTACCCTCTTTTAAATTTTTATTCATAACATCAGGGTCTATCTCTTCAATACGAGCTTTTGTATGTAGGTTGTCAGTCAGTATTCCCGCTTTTCTGCCAGTCATTGCACACGCTTCATAACCCATTTCTTGAAGAGCTATAGAGAGAAGTGATGCTGTCACACGCTCGCCCGAACTTAAAAGCATATCCATCTCAGGTTTGCTTGGGTTTGCCGAGAAATGTTCGGCATAACCTACCAACTTATTTGTCTCACCACTCATAGCCGATACAACTACAACTACATCATGACCCTCGGCTTTTGTTTTTGCAACACGATTAGCAACATTTTGGATTCTATCTAAGTCTCCAACACTTGTTCCACCAAATTTTTGTACTATTAACATCTATAAATAGTCCTCATCTTTAAAATAATTCATAACTTTTTCATATACTTTTTTCTTAAACGATGCACTCAAATGAAGTACATCATCTACACTTACAAATTTATAATCACTAAATTCAGGATGTTTTGTATGTATATTTATTTCAGCTTTTTTCTTTAGTTTTACTAAAAAATATCTCTGTTTTTGACCAATCCAAGGTTTCATTTTTTTGGCTATTCTTTCTGGAAAATCGTATGATAACCACTCTGGATACTCAGCAATAATTTTCACATCTTTAGTACCAATTTCTTCTTCAAGTTCACGAAAAAGAGCCTCTTCTATATCCTCGCCTTCATCAATTCCACCTTGAGGGAACTGCCAAACATCGGATAAGTCATTTCTTTGCGCTATAAAAATCTCTTTTTTCTCGGGATAATTATTTGATACAATTATCATAGCTACATTTGGACGATATAAATCTTTTTTACTCATATATTAGCGCTTTAATTTTTATTGTGATTATACAAAAAAAGCAATTAAAACTAAATTATATACTTATTTTGTATTAAATATCATCATAGTCTAAACCAAGTTCCTCAGGACTCTTTGGCTCACTGTAAAAATAACCTTGCGAATAATCAATCCCCATTTTTCTTACTCTATCTGCAAGTTCTTCAGAACTTACAAATTCAGCTATAGTTTTCATATTTGCACCCTTTGCAAAATCAATAATAGATTTTACAACATTTAAAACATTCTCATCCGTATTTAGTTTTTCTATTAAAGAGCCGTCTAGCTTTATATAATCTATATTTAGAAGTAAGACATTTGTAAAATTCGAGTATCCCGAACCAAAATCATCAATAGATATACTACAGCCATATTCTTTTACCATCAGAATAAAGCTTTCTACTATTCTATAATCTTTAATTTCTTCAGATTCTAATATCTCAAATGTTATGCCCTCACCACCATATTTATCAAGTCTATTTTTTATATATTTTATCATCTCATCTGATACTAAGTTTTCATAAGTGACATTGATTGTAACATTGATGTCATTTTTTGAATACACATTAAAAACTTTTTGCATCATTTGACGAGAAAAAGCTTCAAATGTTTTATCTTCTCTTGAAGATTCTAAAAAATAATATGGAGAGATGACTTCGTCATTAGTAATAAGTCTTGCCAATGCTTCATATTTTATTATTTCTCCAGTTGTAGCATCTACGATAGGTTGAAAATATGGGACTATAGCACCATCAACCAATGCTTTTTTATATACCTTCATTCTATTTATTGCTTCAACTTCTTTACTGACAACATCTTGGGTATCTTCATATATTAAATAACTCTGTTTTCTAAGTAGTGCTTCTTGTAATACAACATCAGCATTATGAAGTATATTTTTTATTCCATATGCAATCCCTGCACTCAGAGTAACTATAGGAGCGTCACTCTCTTCAAACGAGGAGGATATTATCATTGTATCTTCTAAAACAGAATATTTAATAAGTGAAAAATACTTATCAAACAATTTTTCATCAGTCACTAAAATTGCGAACTCTTGGATATTTAAACTATAAAGCGTTGCTGCTTCATCGAGTAATATATCTTGTAATTCTTCTATTTTTGAAGCAACTATTTCACTTACCCCGTTTATTCCGTAAATACTTTTTAGAGAGTTTATATGATTTAATCTTAGAAGAATAATCATAGAACGCTTATCTAAATGAACTAAATCATGTATTAGCATCTCACGATTTGGTAGAACAAGTGAATTATTTTTATTTTTATTTTTATTGTTTAAATCTTCAACATCATAAACAACTTTATTTTTTCCTTGTGCTTTTGCCTTAAGAAGATTTGTCTCGGCAATATCTAGTACTTCGATTGAGCTTACATTTTTAATTGCAGTATCAATACTTACAACACCACCTGATATACTCATATTTTCAGCTTCTTCAACTGCTCCGTGATTTATCTCTAATCTGGTTATAGATTCAAAAACACTCTCTACAAGTGCTCTTATATAGCCTGCATTTTCATTTATAACAATAACAGCAAACTCTTCCCCTCTAACTCTAAAAACAGGATTTGTTTTAACATACTTATTATTTCTAAGAACATCTGCTATAAGTGATATAGCTTTCTCTTCTGCTAAAACACCGTATTCTATATTATCCGAACCTGAACAGTCTATATCAAATAAAATTAAAGAAAAAATATACTTTGATTTTATTGAGCTTAAAAGTTCTTTTTTCATATATATATCAAAATAGTTTCTATTGTAAAACCCTGTTATAGAATCTGTAATTGAGAGTTCTTGAAGTTTCTTTTCATGTGTAATATCATTTAAGATACACATATAAGCTATTTTATTTCTATCTTCATCGTACAAAGGGCTTATTGTAGCATTTGCCCAAAAAATCTCACTATTTTTCTTTTTACTCTTTATCTCACCGTTAAACGTAAAACCACTTTTAAGTGTATTTTTTATTTCGTCTATAATTGCGTCATTTGAGTATCTACTTATTAAAAATCTATACTTTTGATTTTTAACATCTTTTTCTTTATAACCTAAAAACTCTAAAAAAGCCCTCGAAATATCTATAATAAAACCATTCTTATCAAGTATACAGGTAAGTATATATTTATCAAAAAGGCTATTTTTTTGATCTTGTATAGCTAAGCTTTTATGATTACTACTTTTTGATGACATAAAATACCTTAGTTTTTAAACATATTTTATCATAAAAAGAGGATATAATACTAGTCATGTTATATATCCATATCCCTTTTTGTGACTCCAAATGTTCATATTGTGCTTTTAATTCTTATGTTGACAAATTTCATCTAAAACAAAAGTATATAGATGCTCTTTTGCAACAGCTAGATTTTGAACTAAAAATATTTGATATGGAAAAAAAATCTATAAAAACACTATTTTTAGGTGGTGGAACACCATCAACTATTAGCCCTAAACTTTACGAACCCTTATTTAAAAAAATAAAACCTTATTTAGCTTCAGATGCAGAAATAACCAGCGAAGCAAATCCAAATTCGGCAACCCGTGAGTGGCTTTTAGGGATGAAAGAACTTGGCGTTAATCGTCTTAGTTTTGGGGTGCAGAGTTTTAATGAAGATAAACTCAAACTCTTAAATCGTGCACATAACTCAAAGCAGGCAAAAGAAGCTGTAAAGTTGGCATCTGAATTGGGTTATAAAAACATTTCACTCGATTTAATATATGCAACACAGGGAGACACGAAAGAATTACTTCAAAACGATATAGATGAAGCTTTTAAACTACCCATAAATCATTTAAGTGCATATGCCCTTACAATTGAAGAAGGAACCGCATTTGAGAGTAAACCGCAAATGTCAAAAGAAAACTTAGATTTAACTACATGGTTGTTTGATGAGATATCTAAATATAGTTTTGAACAATACGAAATCAGTAACTTCGGCTCATACAAAAGTAAACACAACCTTGGATATTGGCAATACAGAGACTATATAGGTCTTGGAAGCGGAGCTGTAGGAAAAAAAGGCAATGAAAGGTTTTATCCAGTATCAGATATTGATGAATATATAAAAAATCCTCTAAATATTCAAAAAGAAATTTTAAATGATTCCGATATATTATTTGAGAAGATATTTTTAGGACTTAGGTCTATTATTGGAATAGATAAACATATTTTAAACACTAAGGAAATAGAAAGAGCAAATACTCTTGTAAAAGAAAATAAACTAAAATTTCATTCAAACACTTACTATAATCCAAATTTCCTTTTGGCAGATGAAATTGCGATTTTTTTGACAAACTTCAATAGCTAAAATTTATATTAATTGACCCACATCAAATTATAGCTTAATATAGTCTGATAGAATCCTAGCTTTAAAAAAAAAGGATTCTAGATGAATAATTTATCTATAAAAACAAAAATGGCTCTAATAGTTTCGATTCCAACTATAATAGTAGCGATACTTCTAACTCTTGAGAGTTTTGATGCATACCAAAAAGTAAAAAATCTTGATAAAATAGAAAAAACAACTATCTTAGCAACAAAAATATCTACGATGATTCACAATACTCAAAAAGAGCGTGGAGCAAGTGCTGGATTTGTAGGTTCAAAAGGTTCAAAA
>JAPHSI010000252.1 GCA_026193155.1 Sulfurimonadaceae bacterium
AATATGTTCCAGGATTTAGAGTAGTGTTAATTGCATTTGAATTATTACTGAGTGTTGTAATTGTATCGTCATATAAAAGTGTTACCTTAATGCCATCTGTAGCATTAAAATCAAACTCACCTCTTTCAGATAATTCAATTTTCACAACATCTTTATCTTCAGAAGTCAGTATTTTTGCTTCTGTACTATCACCTATTGATATCATATCTGAATATAAAAATGTATCCGCAAAATCATCTTCGATTTTTGCAACATCAAACTGATAACTACCGCTTGTATTTAAATCAGGTGAAGATATTTTTATATAATACTCACCTGCATCTAATGTAACACTTGTATTTGTTTCACTTGTACTTGCTGTAAAGAGACCAGAAGCGCCAAAAGAAGTCACTATAGTATCTGAATTTAATTCATATAATCTATATGCAATAGGTATATCACCTTGGGCAGAAAAATTAAATTGCGTTGAACGTTCAGCATTTATATAAAAAACATCATTATCATCTGTTCTATACTCTGAGATAAGCCCATAGTTTGTCAAATCATACTTAACAACTGCTGCTTTACCCTTAACATCTGAATAGTCATTTGACATATCATAAGCATAAATAAAGTTGTAAATTGAAGGAGTTGCGGAAGTATTTTTTACAAAATAACCTACACCTTGCCCTATAGTAAAACCTTTTGCTTCCATATAAGGTATATCAACTTTTTTTGGTGCAGTTTGATCACTAATATCTATAATACTAACTACATTGCTATCATTAATAATATAAGCATTATCTTGATGTATATTCATTAAAGAAATACTACCATCTCCCCAATATACAGAGCCTTTCAACTTTGGTGTTGAAGCAGGTCTTTTAATATATAAAATACTAAGCCCATCAGCGATATTTGACTCTACATAAGCGTATGGATTAGATATTTCTATTTTATAAAAGCTATTTTCAGTCTTGTATGCAGCTAGTTCTATAGGATTTGCAGCATCTGTGACATCAAACCTTTTTAAGCCATTATTAGTAGCAGAGTACAGATATGTTTTTAACTGATAAGTTGATGGAGTTACTGTCGAATCCTCATAAAAACTTCCCTTAATATCAAAATCATTTACCGTTGCAGAAGTTTCGATATTAGCTATTTGACTTGGATTATCTTTATCTGAAATATTAACAACTTCTATCTGTGAATTATTTTGACTTGAAATGAAAATTCTATCACCATTTACTATAATCTTATTACTACCAGAGTTTGGAAAATATGAACTTCTTATATTTAAACTATTTGTATATAAAATATCCAATCTATTATCAGTTAATACATATGCATAATCTCCAATAACCTCAAATGATAAGATACTTCCCGTAGAAGAGACATATGTTGCTGAAGGTGCACCGTTTAATGCACTTTTACTTTCTCGATAAAGAGTAGATGTCGTATTATTTACCAAATACATCTCATCCCCTACTATCTGAATATAATCCAAACTTTGTATAACATCAGTACTAGATATTTCTTTAAGAGCAAAAGGAGCCTCATCTTCCTTTGCCAAAATTGCTTCTTTTGAAAAATCAACTCTAAAAGAATATTCTTGATTTTCAATATCATTAGCAGCAGCTTTTGCTTTTATAAAATAAATACCGTTATCTGTAGCTTCATATATTCTTCCATCGACTAAATCACCACTGTATGACATAATAGAATTATCGGATGCTTTTATTAAATCAAAGTCGACAATGTTTGAATATTCGGAAGTTATTGTAATTCCACCCTTTGAGGACAAATCAACTCTAAAATAGTCACTATCATCGCCTCTTAAGATATTTCCTTTAATATATTCCCCATAATTTATGAGTTCTGATGAAGCTCTAAAATCCGGCCAGTCATCTTCATTAAATTCAGCAATGATTTTATATTCACCAGTTGTCACCCCATCAGTATTTTCAACTTTCAAATAATGTATTCCTGAAGATGTTTCTGCACTCAATTGCAATACTTTTGGTGTTGTTGAACTACTGCTATCTATACTTGCAATCGGTGCTTGTGTTGTATCGTTAGAATCATATAATGTAACATTAATATCATCTAAGCCTAAGATGCTGGCATTTAATCTACCACCTTGAAGCGTCAGCTGGATAAAATCAACATCACTAGGATTTTGAAGGTTACCATATATACCGTTATTAGAATTTAATTGTTCCACACTTTTAGGAGTTTGATTTGCTGAAGCTGCAGAAGCATTATCATCATAATCTGATATTGCGTCATAAGCTGTTATGCCACCACCGGATATAGATATATAAATTTTTCCATACATACCTGTTGTAGCATTTGTACTTACAGGTAAATCAGGATTTGTAGTTGAAGATGTTACAACATTCATTTGAATCTTATCAGATACATCACATATATCATATTGATTTGTATTACCTATATAAGCATATGCGTCTTGAACATATAAACTAGTAAAATCATCAACATTTATATTAGTATTATTACCCTTATATACAGGAGCAGAAGGAGAACTTATATCAAAAGAGCTTAATCCTGTTTTACCGACCGTATATATATAGTTATTTTCAACAGCTATCTTATAATACTCCCCAGATATTGTTGATAGTACAGTTGCCAATTCAGGACTTGATATATCTAAAACCTTTAGTCCTCCCCAATCATCTGCAACATAAAGAAAATCACCATTAACTTTCAAATCTTTAGCATTTGTAGTGTTAACAAATGCTTTTATACTCATATCGGATGTTTTTATTACAACTACACCGGTAGTAGAACCTGCGAATATATATGTACCATCTTCACTTAAAACTATAGAGTTTAACGATTTAGCAGTATCTTTACTTGTAACAATTGCACTTAGATTATTATCTATTTTATGCACATTTGTAGTTTCAATTATGTATACATTTGAACTATCAGCTATAACTTTTTTAATATTTGTGCTTATTGCAATATTTGAAGTTATAATAGATAAAGAATCGTTATATTTATAAAGATTAGTTGATGTAGCCGAGTAAACATTTGTTCCATCATAATATACATCAACATCCCCAGAACCGGTCTCTCCTGTAGAAGAGATAGTACTTAACATACCCTGGTCGGCATGTAGGCCTAAGACTATAAAAAACGGTATTAATATTTTAAGTAAATTATTCATAATATTTCCAAACCTTTATAGTTTTATCTTTGGCAATTGACACCAGATAATCATCAGTGATTATTACATCGATGACCCCACTTTTATGCCTATCCATTGTTGCGATTAAACTAAAATCTTTTAAACTCCAAGCTTTTAAAGTCTTATCTTCACTAGTAGAAATGAGCGTCATATCATCTTCATCAAAAGCTAGTGAAGTTACACCGGATTTATGCCCATATAAAATTGAAATCAACTTTCCGTCTCTTATATCTCTTACTTTAATAGTCTTATCTAAGGATGCAGATATTAAAAGGTTTTCAAAAACAATAATTTTTGTGATTATATCTTCATGAGCCTCTTTAATATTTAATATTAAATCCCCACTTTCAATATCACGTATTTTAATACTATAATCTTCTCCGGCTGATACAACCTTATCATCTTCATATACAGCTATTGAATTAACATCATACTGATGTCCTTCAATTAGGTTAACAAAGTTTGAGGTTTCTATTTCATAAACACCTACGGTTCCTTTTTTAGACGCAGTAAGGATATTCATAGATGATATTTTAATATCTTTTACTGTTGTCGTATCACCACGCATAAGAGATATGGCTTTATTTTTTTCCATATCCCAAACTTTTATAGAGCTATCTTCTAAAGCACATAAAAGCTTATTACCAAAGTTTTCTACATCATAAATTTTTTGAAGTTTCGGCTCCAATCCCATAGTTTGACTTTCTTCTTCTAGTTCTTCATCTTCATTTACGAAGTCACCGTCTTCACCCATTATTAAAACTTCTTTTTTCTTTTTACGCTTGCGTGGTTTTTGTATCTTAGCTAATGTATTATATTGCTTATTATAATCATGTGTTATTTTATTATAAAAGCTTATATAACCATTTTCAGTAGCTACAATTAAATCATTTTCATTCTGAGAAAGTGCAGTTGGAATACCATTTTTAACTTTTAAAGATTTTATTAACGAATATTTTGGTTTTACCGTTTCATCTTCACTGTCAAGTGCTTCAACTGAATCATCATAACCCCAAATTTTAATTTTGTAATCACGTGAACCAGTAACGATATTATAATCGTTTACAGCCAGTGCAGACACTCTTTTGGAATGAGTTTTAATTTTTTTAAGAACTTCCCCATTATCGATATTCCACATAATCATTTTTCTATCAGATGAA
>JAPHSI010000052.1 GCA_026193155.1 Sulfurimonadaceae bacterium
AACTACCTGCCTATTATGACTTCAATCGACAAAATAGCATTTGAGCAAGACAAAACACCTTACACTAAAAACATACTTTTAAAACAATCATCACTTGTTTTATCGACCCAGTCAGGGTATCAGCACTCTTACGCGATAAACAAATCACTTATAAAAATATCCCCTTGGATTATGAGAGATGCAGCATTTAGCGATGCAGAGAAGATGATAAGGGGCATCATTTATCATCGTGGGTTAAAGAAGATATTTGCATATGTACCAAGTGGTGTAAAAGAGATAACGGATTTGTATGAATCTTACAAATTTGACATGAGTGAGGAGTACACCTTATTTTACAAAAATTCCAAACCTTACATAAACCTAGAAATGGTTTATGCATTTTAACTTACAGTAAAAGGAAAACACACATTATGGCACTTACAGAAGAACAAAAAGAGATTAAAAAAGAGTTTGCAAAGTACAAACGTATAGTTACGGAGCTTGCGGGTGAGATTCACGACATAGTCGAAGATAGAATATGGAACGACTACATAAAACTAGCTGAACTTAGTGAAAGAGTTTCACTTGCTATGGAAGATGTCAATAAGTTTAAAGAAAAACATGACTTTTTAAAATAGTAGGATAAAGCAAAATGGAAGATGCTCAAGGTAAAATAATCTGCAACTGCGGGTCAAAAACTGTTGAACAAGCAGTTGATATTTTCAAAGAGACGGATCTTCCATATAAAAAAGCAAAAAAACTGGTAACAGAGTGTAATAAAACATGTTGCAGAAGACCTTTAATGGCACTTTTCAACATGGTGGATTTTGGCGAAATAGACTATGAAGAGATAGATTTTTTAATAGATCAGATGAATAACAGGTAAAAATATGATAGATAAAAATTTAGAAGATTTTTCAAGATGGATTAGAAACAAAGGACTAAATCCCAAGATACCTTTAGAGATAGATAAATTAAAAAACTTATCCGTGTTGGATTTAACAAAACACAAACTAAGAGAACTGCCTGAATCAATCTGCTACCTTCCAAACTTGAGGGTATTAAAGCTCTCGGGAAACAGGCTTACAAAACTACCAAAAGCCCTAGGGAATTTGAAAAAATTAAAAAACCTGCAATGTGAGAACAACCTATTAGATGAACTGCCAAAGAGCATAGGTGAGCTTGAATCACTGGTAATCTTAAACCTTAACGGAAACAGACTTACAAAACTCCCGGATGAGTTCTACAAACTTACAAAATTAACAAGGCTTACCATAGCTGCAAACTATCTGACATCACTCTCTGAGGAGTTAAAAAAGCTTAAAAATCTACTCTACTTCTCACTAGATACAAACAAGCTAAGTGAATTGCCAGAAGTATTTGAGAGTATGTCTTCACTATACTACTTAGACCTCTCATATAACTACTTCTCTAAACTTCCTGAGTCTATCAGTAAAATACAAGAGCTGGAGACGCTACTACTTGAGGGAAATGAGATTACAGACCTGCCCTCTTTAGAATCTCATGATATGCTGATAAAACTAAATCTAAATGACAACAATCTAAGTAAAATAGACTTTGATATAAGTAAACTAGAGGACTTACAACTACTTAGTTTTGATAACAATAACTTAGAACATTTACCAGATGCCATATGCAAGTTAGATAAACTAAACTGTTTGAGTGTAAGTGCGAACAACTTAAAAGAGCTACCATCTTGCATAGGAGATTTACAAAACCTTTTAGAACTTGATATTGACGAGAACGACATAAAAGAGTTTCCAGAGTCTTTTTATGGGTTAAAAAAACTAAAAAACCTTTATATAGCAGATAATAAAGGCTTAAAAAACCCTAAGTTAGAATCTTTAGAATTTTGTGACATCTAGCTACTTATTTAAAAATATATCAAACATATATTTATTGCCAAGCATCTCAACTGCATCGTTATAAATATCTGTTTGTTTCATATCAAAATCACTACCGTTTGCTATGATTTTCTCATATATATATTCGTACTCTATATCTGTAAATTCACTTACTGAAGTATTATGAACTATTTTAGGTATTTCAGATATATTTTTATTCGGCATTTTAAAATCACAGTAGTACTGATTTAGGCTGTTAACACCCCAGTAACTAAGACCTAAAGAGCTATAAAACTCTAAAGATGAAGATACGCAGTACATTTTAAATCTCTCTATGTCATTGCCTGATTTTATTTTAAAAAGCTCACTTAGAAGTTTATATGCGTATCCTTTGTTCCTAAATGCTTTTGGAGTAAAGAGGTTATGAATAGTAAGGTATCTGTTGTCTTTTGATATATTATAAAAGATGTATGCTTTGTTAATGCCATCAAGTGAAAGTGCAATCGGAGGGAAATTTTTCCAGCTATAGTAGTCATCCCACCAATCAAGTGCGTGCTTTGAGAATTTGAGTGTATCAAAGTCGTCTATTTTTTTAACAGAGTGAAGATATTCATCTCTGTCTAACTCTATAAAACTCATTTTTCAGCCTTTGCATTTATTAACAGCTTGTCACATCCCAAACCAAATTTTTATAAGCTTTCATTATCGGTTTTTGCATATCTTTCATCATAGCTACTCTAAGCTCACCTATCATATCTTTATATACTGGATCAGCTTTAATAGGGTCTTTTGCACGTGCCAAATCTATGATGCTGTGCACACTTAGATTAAAAGGGCTGTTTGGTTTATCGTTTATACCGTCATACACAGACATAAAAAGATTATAATTGTCATAATCCATCTTACACTCATCATCTAAAATCTTCAATGCTAAAATCGTAGCGTATTGAATCTCCTGCTCACTAAAGTTATAAGTTTTAGCCCACTCATATGCTGTTGATTGATCATCCATTTTAGTTAGCCTCCTTTTTAGTTTTTTTTCTTTTTATGAGTTCTACTTCACTCTCACCGTTTATAAAACTTTTTGTGATAACACAACCCTCAATATCTGGTTTGGCAGGAAGTTCATACTGAAGCGGAAGCATAATCTTCTCTATTATTCCCCGAAGACCACGTGCCCCGACACCTTTTTCATCTGCCATTTTTGCTATCTCTTGCAAAGCATCTTGAGAAAATTCTAAATCAATCCCGTCTAACTCAAAAAGAGCCTGGTATTGTTTTACAATGGCATTTTTCGGCTCACTCAGCACTTTTATCAAGTCTTCTATTGAGAGTTGATTTAGAGTAGCTATAACGGGAATCCTACCTATAAACTCAGGAATAAG
>JAPHSI010000237.1 GCA_026193155.1 Sulfurimonadaceae bacterium
ATTATAGTAAAATTCCATTATGAATGAAATGTATAGTATGAGTATTGTAGCACACAACTATAGTGTGTTAGCTGTTTTATTGGTTATCGGTGTAAATTTTTATAAACTTCTCAGTACAAAAAGTGTGCAGGAATATAGAAAATTTACAATGTTGTTTAATGCTGCAGGCGGGACTGTAATAGGTGCCGTATTATTTACAGGTGTAATCATGATGGCAGCTAAACATCTAAGTTTTACACTTGAAAATATTGTTATGATAGTTTATGGCATCACTTTAATAATATTAGAAGCAAAACGTACAAAAGCTTTTAAATATGTACTAAATAGTGATAAAGAAGGTTTTTTGATTTTTAAAGAGAAGGCTAAAAAGATTTTTGCTTTTGAATTTATCGGAACTTTGATTATCTATATTTGGATGGTAAGTATTGCAAAATGATATACATCTTTGATGAAAATGCAGGTGATGAAGTTTTAACTCTAAAGGGTGAAACTCACAAGTATCTTATAAAAGTGCGTCGTCATAAAACAGGTGATGAAATAGCTTTTAGAAATGAAGATGATATTAAAATACTCCATAAATATAAAATAGAATCTGTAGAGTCAAAAAAAGCCATATTAACTCTAAAAGAATCTGTAAGCCATGAAGTTAAAGCTAAAAAAGATTTACATATCGGATGGTGCAAGATAGATGCAAAAAGTATTGAAAAAGTACTTCCTAGTCTGAGTGAAATAGGAGTAAATAAGATAACTTTTATAGAGTGTGAGAGAAGTCAAAGAAATATTAAACTCGACTTTAAACGCTTTGAGAGAATACTACATGCATCTATGCAACAATGCGGCTCAACACAAAAAATAGAGTTTGATACATCTTCATCTCTTGAAGAATTTATAAAACAAAATCCCGAGGCAAAAGTATTTGATTTTGTTGAAAAAACTTTGGATGAAGTAAAAAACATCTCAACAGTGATTATAGGCTGTGAGGGTGGCTTTTCAGAAAATGAAAGAGAGTTTTTAAAAGCACTTGAAGTTTTTAGACTTGATACACCAATGGTACTTAGAAGCGAGAGTGCAGTTATAGCAGTTGCAAGTAAACTTCTATTATAAGATTGATAATTGTAAACTAAGAAAAATTTTGGTATAATCCCATTTCCAAAATTCCGCACCCATACGGAATAAAAAAATATATCGCACTGCGTACTTTGACGCGTTGCAAAAGGCAAAAAAATGAAAAAAGATATCCACCCGACGTTAGTAACTTGTACTGTAACATGTGCATGTGGAAACAGCTTTGAGACTAAAAGTGAAAAAGACAGCATGAGAATTGACATTTGTAATGAATGTCATCCTTTCTTTACAGGTTCTGAGAGAATGGTTGATACTGCCGGTCGTATCGATAAGTTCAAAAAACGTTACAAAATGGACTAATTAATAATATGTTAATTCTCGCCAAAGGCGAAGCTTTAGTGACTGAGTATAATCTGGACTTGTTCAGATTATGCGAGATTTAATATGTTAACCTTAGTTCCAACTCCGATTGGAAATATCGGCGATATATCACTTCGTGCTATAGAAGCACTAAGTGAGGCCGAAATACTTCTTTGTGAAGACACCCGCGTTACCAAAAAACTAATCCATATTTTAAAAGAGCGTTACAACACCAACTTTAGAGAAAATCAAGAGTTTATATCTTTACATTCACACAATGAAAAATCTTTTGTTGAAAAACTTGAGGCCTCATTTTTTGAGCAAAATGTTATTTATGTGAGTGATGCAGGCATGGCTGGAGTTAGCGATCCGGGTCAACTTTTGGTAAGGTATTGCATCGATAATGATATACCTTATGATGTACTCCCCGGTGCAAATGCAGTTTTAACCGCTTTTGTTGCTAGTGGTTTTGTTGAGACTCAAATGTTATTTTGGGGGTTTTTACCGCATAAAGGAAAAGATAGAAGCGGATCTCTTAATGGTGCACTCGGCAGTGGGTATACAACTATTGTATATGAATCTCCCCATCGACTGGAAAAATTACTTAACGAACTAATAGAAGTGGACGAGGAAAGAGAGATTTTTTTAGCAAAAGAGTTAACTAAAAAGTATCAGCGTTATGTTAGTGGTAATGCAAGAGAGTGTTTGAAAAAACTTGACGGAAATTTTAAAGGAGAATGGGTTGTTGTAATTAAAGCATCTGTAAGTGAAAATGCAAGTGCAATTACTCAAAAAGATATACTTTCTTTAGATATTCCAAAAAAACAACAAGCAAAATTAATATCTAAAATAACAGGTGAAAATACAAAGGCTTGTTACCAAAGATTACTTGAATTTTGATTATTTTCTTAAGTCATCAAAAAAACATCACAAATAACATCACGAAATATAATAATGAAATAAAACTTTAATATATTTTTGGTAAAATGTCCCCATGTTAATTTATGCTAAACAACCGGTTAATTATATAATCGAAAATTATCCTTCAAAAATCAAAACTCTCTATCTAGCTCGTGAGCTAGATAAAAAAGAGTATTCACGTCTTATGAAGATAGGTTTTGAGGTTAAAAGAATACCTTCAGATGCTGCAGGCAAGATGTGTAAAAATGCTTCACATCAAGGAATATTAGCCGAGGTTGAAGAGTATAATTTACATGAGTATAAATCA
>JAPHSI010000071.1 GCA_026193155.1 Sulfurimonadaceae bacterium
ATCTCTTCCTCTTTTGTTAAAAGTGGAATTTGACCCATTTCACGTAAATACATACGAACAGGTGAATCAGAACGTGACCATTCTAAAAGTTCATGCTCTTTTAAAATATCAAACTTATCTGTTTCATTATTTTGAAGCATTTTTCTTTGGGCATCACGTCTTGCTTCAGCTTCTTTGTCATTTAGTTGCTTCGCATGTTCACTTGCTGTATAAAGACATACTTTATGTTTGGTTGCTAATTTAAATATATTTTTTGCTTGTGCAGCAGTTGGCTGTTTTTCAAAAAGTTCAATTAGGGACTCATAAGTTGCACAATCTTTTGATTTATGTTCACTAAAGAATGTGTCTATCGCTTTGTTGAGTTCTTTTGCTGTCATTAAAGGTAACCCTTGTAGATGTTTAAGTTTTTTTAAAGAGTGGATTATACCGAAATTTTATTAAAATTATCTTCAAATTGAAGAAATTTATAAATTTATGTATTGGAACAGCTATTGCTTAAGTCGTTCAATAACGTATTGTAAAGGGATGTAATGCAAACAGGTTACTATGGTGCTGCTGCAGGAATGGTTGTTCAATTTAATCGTTTAGATAATATTGCGAATAATTTGGCAAATGTTAACACAAACGGTTTTAAAGAGGACAATGTAGTTGTTGGTGATTTTATGCGTTTATATAAAGAAGCTAGGGATGAGCTTCCAAATGCAAATCAAACAAAGGAAGCCGCGCAGTTTGTTAATAGAACGATGACGAGGACTCCTCATATTGTTGATGAATATACAAACCATAATGTCGGTAGTATGCAAAAAACTCAAAATGATTTAGATGTAGCACTTTCACGCGAAGGTTTGTTTTTCTTAGTAAAGACTCCTCAAGGGATTAGATTAACACGTGATGGGTCTTTTATTAAAGATAATGAAGGTAAATTAACTACCAAGCAAGGATATGAAGTTTTACCTAGTGATTATTTTACTTCTCAATCGAGTGTATCATTTGAAGAGAGTGATTCTTTGGTAGAGATAGATAAAAATGGACAAATATATACAAATGTACCGGGAAGTTTAAATCAAATCCAAAAACAAAAATTATTTGTTGCTAATCCAGATAATTTAAATATGCTGGAAAAGGTTGGAGATAACCTTTTTGAATACAAGGGTACGGAGAAGCTTAAGGCTTTAGAAGAGAGTGGTGCCGTTTTCCAAGGTTTTGTTGAAAAAAGTAATGTAAATCCTGTAAAAATGATGACAGAGATGATTGAAACAAATCGTTTAGTTGGAATGTATCAAAAGGTTATGGATTCACAAATGAATGATATGAACCGCGATGCAATTGAAAAAATAGCCAAAAAAGCTTAAATAAGGAATAAATTATGATGCAATCACTTTATACTGCTTCTACGGGAATGCTCGGAATGCAGACACAAATCGACACTACGGCAAATAATATTGCCAATGTAAATACGATTGGGTTTAAAAAATCACGTGCGGAATTTGCTGACTTGATGTACAGTGTTATGGAATATGCAGGTACTGCTACGAGTGATACGACAAAAAGCCCTACTGGTATAGAAGTTGGTCTTGGTGTTAGACCAACTGCCGTAAATAAAATATTTTCAGAAGGTTCATTGAAGCAAACGGATAATCAGCTTGATCTTGCTATAACTGGTCGTGGTTTTTTTAAACTTGAACTACCGGACGGTACAGAAGTTTACTCAAGAAATGGAGCCTTTAAGATAGATGATAATGGAGCTGTCGTAAATAGTGATGGATACAAACTAACACCTGAAGTTGTTATTCCACAAGATGCTACAAATATCAGTGTTGGTACTGATGGTATAGTTACTGTTATTCAGCCCGGTCAAACTGAAGCTACGCAGATTGGTCAAGTGACTCTAACAAACTTTATAAATCCGGCAGGTCTACACTCTATGGGTGACAACCTTTTTGTTGAAACAGATAGCTCAGGTCAACCTGTAGAAGGAACACCGGGTATTGATGGACTGGGAAATATCAGACAAGGTTTTGTTGAACTTAGTAATGTTGAACTTGTAGTTGAACTAACAGACCTTATAACAGGTCAGCGTGCATACGATTCAAATTCTAAAGTTATTACAACAAGTGATGAGATGCTTCAAACTACAAATAATCTTAAGAGATAGTTAGTGATTTTAGCGGGAGATATTAGTTTGGAGTATATTCTTTTTATAATATTTATTTTCTTTTTTCTTAGTTTATTATATAACATAAAGCTAAGAAAAACTATAAATAGATATGAATCTGAAAAATTATTTATAGCTCAAAGTGCATTTTATGATACTGTTACAGATTTGCCAAATAGAAATAATATAGAGATTATAATTAAAGAGCATATAAACATTACATCGAGACATAACAAATCTTTCCATGTATTTGCAATAAAAGCTAATGAGTACAAAGATTTAAAAAATAATTCTATTGAAAAGTCTAATGAACTATCACGTGAAATTGCTGATGCGATACTTTCTTCAATAAGAGATGAAGATACGACAGCTAGAGTTTCAGAAGATGAATATATTATAGTGTTTAATGAATATTTAGAAGAGAAAAACTATCAAATACCGATTAATAGAATTAAAGAATCCCTAAAAAATATAAATG
>JAPHSI010000157.1 GCA_026193155.1 Sulfurimonadaceae bacterium
TCAGCCTTGGTTATTCAGATATTATTCGTCGTGCAATGGGTAAGAAAAAAGATATGGCTGTATATAACGCCGAATTTAGCGAGGGCGCAAAAAAACAGGGACTTGATTACGATAAAGCTTCGCAACTGTTTGATTTAATTGAAAAGTTTGCCGGATATGGTTTTAATAAATCCCACTCTGCAGCATATGCGATGGTTACTTTTCAAACTGCATGGCTAAAGACATATTATCCAAACGAGTTTATGGCAGCACTTCTTACAAGTGATAAAGATAATACAGACAAAGTGGTTAGATATATCGATGAGGTAAAGAGAATGGGTATTGAACTCTCACCTCCTGATATTTGTGATTCTCAATTAGAATTTTCTGCTATAAATAAAGATGGACAAGAAATAATTCTCTTTGGACTTGGAGCTATTAAGGGTGTTGGTGAAGCTGCAATCCATTCAATGTTAGAAGAAAGAGCCCAAAATGGTCCATATGAATCATTACAAGATTTTGTAAATAGAATTGAGCCATCAAAGGTAAATAAACGTGTAATTGAATCAGCGATAAAAGCGGGAGCATTTGATAGATTTGGATATTCTCGCAAGGCACTACTTGACCAAGTAGAGTTAATAGTAGAAACTGCGAAAAATGCAAGTGAAGCTAAAAAGAATGCAGCTGGAAGTTTATTTGGTAATGATTCAGAGATAACTACGGTAAAACTGGAACTCAGTAACTCAGAAGAGTATGGTTTAAAATCAATATTAGAGTTTGAAAAAGATACATTAGGATTTTATGTATCAGGACACCCTTTAGATGATTTTAGAGAAAAAATTGATCAATTAAATTACACATTATCTTCAGAGATATCAGATGCCAAAGACGGTTCATATGTTATTTTTATAGGTAAAGTTGAAGAAATAGAGAAAAAAATGTCAAAAAAAGGAAATCAATTTGGTATTGTCAACTTGATGGACTTTCATGGAAATATTGACATAATGCTTTTTGAGGATAAACTAAACGAGCTTGAAGAGATGGATACGGATGAACCTATTGCTTTTAAAGCAAAGATAACGCATACCGACATGTTTACACGTATAGGTGTCTCAAAAATAATGACACTTAAAGAAGCTACAAAAGAGACTAAAAAAGTTAAAAAAGAGGTTAGAGAAGTTCCGCAAGAACCACTACAGTTAGCTGTTAAAATAAGTAACGATACAAAAATTTTAGATGAACTATATACCTTAGTTAGACAAAACCCTGGAAGTAGGGAATTAAAACTAATAATTGTGTCAAAATTACAAAACATTATTATTGATTCAGCTATAAGAGTAAATAATAATATTATAAAAGCTATAGATGGTAATGAGTCTATTGATATTTTGTAAGTATTATTGTAGTATTAGCCAGAATATAGGGAGTAGCATATGTCATTTAAGCCATCTGATTTAGTAGAGCATAATTCTGAACTGTTAAAGTTATTAACACAAAATTTACCGGATATGCTTTGGGTTAAAGATGTTGACGGAAAGTATATATATGCTAATAAAGCTATTTGTGATGGCTTGTTGATGGCTAAAGATACTTTGGAACCTATAGGTAAAGATGATGTGTTTTTTGCTCTTCGTGAAAGAGAATCAAATAAAAATAATCCTGATTGGCATACATTTGGTGAATTATGCTTTAATAGTGATAAAGTTGTTATAGAAAAAAATAAAGCAATGAAGTTTGAGGAATTTGGAAATGTCAAAGGTAAACTTACATACCTGGAAGTTTTCAAAGCACCGTTTTACGATAACGATGGAAATATTTTAGGTACTATCGGTGCAGGACGGGATATAACAGAATTAAAAAAAATACAAACTGACTTAGAAAAAAGTTTAAAAACTTTGGCAAAACATAAAGAACTTTTAGAGTATCAAGAAAACCATGATTCTTTAACTCATCTACCAAACAGAATTCTTTTTTTAGATAGGCTGCATCAAGCCGTAAAAATTGCAAAAACAGATAATACAAAAATAGCTTTATTATTTATAGATTTAGATAACTTTAAAGAGATTAATGATTCTTTAGGGCATGATCTAGGTGACAAAGTTTTGGTGGAATTTAGTAAAAGAATAAAATTAAAAGTTAAAAAGATAGATACTTTATCAAGGCTTGGCGGTGATGAGTTCTGTATAATACTCAATGATATAAAGGATATTATTGATATTTCGGATTTTATATTAAATTGTGTAGAAAAAATTAAAGCCCCGTTTAAAATAGATGAACATACCCTATACGTAAATATGAGTATAGGTATATCTGTATATCCGAATGACGGTACAGATGCAAATGTGCTTTTGAAAAATGCAGATGCTGCAATGTATAGAGCAAAAGAAAATGGAAGAAACCAATACTCTTTTTATGATGAAGATATGACAAAAAAAGCCTATGAAAGAGTAATGTTAGAGACACAGTTAAGAGAAGCTTTTGAAAATGATGAGTTTATAGTACATTATCAACCAAAAATTAATGCAAAAACAAATAAATTTGTTGGTATGGAAGCTTTGGTTAGATGGAATCATCCAACAAAAGGGCTTATATATCCAAATAATTTTATACCATTAGCTGAGATAAGTGGTATGATTATTGATATTGATAGAATAGTTATGAAAAAATCTATAATTCAGTTTCATAAATGGAGCCAAAATAATTTAAATCATGGAAAGTTATCTTTAAACCTTGCCATCAAGCAAATGGAAGATAAAAGCTTTATGGACTTTTTTAAGAAGCAGTTAAAAGATAAAGAATACCTCTATGAAAAATTGGAATTTGAAGTAACCGAGAGTCAAATTATGGCTAATCCTGATGAGGCAATTAAAACCCTAGAGGAGATGAGTAAACTTGGCGTATCGATATCTATTGATGATTTCGGTACAGGTTATTCGTCTTTAGCTTATTTGAAAAAGTTACCTATTAGTAAATTAAAAATTGATAAATCATTTATTGATGATTTACCTTATGATTTTGAAGACGTTGCTATAACTAAAACAATCATAAATCTATGTGAAAATTTAAACTTAGACGTTATTGCAGAGGGTGTTGAGAATCAGAAACAAGTTGATTTTCTCTTAGCAAACGGCTGTGAAAATATACAAGGTTATTTTTATTCTAAAGCAATATCTGCGGATGAAATGACTCAGTTTTTAAAAAAATATAATAAAACTTGAGTAGATAAACAAATGTTCTGAAAAAGGTACGAACTGTGATAATTAATAATCTGAATTCATATAAAGATAAAA
The DNA here is from genome assembly GCA_026193155.1 of Sulfurimonadaceae bacterium. GTDB lineage: Bacteria > Campylobacterota > Campylobacteria > Campylobacterales > Sulfurimonadaceae > Sulfurimonas. The sequence continues at coordinate 3,270 of JAPHSI010000157.1, forward strand.
TTGACATAGTTAAAAAATATACAGAAAATTCTTCTATATTATTGGTAGAGGATTATATACCTCTTCATAAATCTTTATTAAAATTTTTTTCTTCTATATATAAAGAAGTAGACAGTGCATATGATGGTGAAGAAGCATTAGAACTTTATAAGTATAAAAGAGAAAATTCACAAAAGTATGAAATAATCTTTACCGATATAGAGATGCCGAAAAAAAATGGTATAGAGTTAGTAAAAGAAATACGAAAAATAAATATCACAGAAAATATAATTATTTTTTCTGCTTATCAAGATAGTAAATATCTTTTAGAACTCATAAATAACGGTGTAAGAAAGTTTATACCTAAACCTATAGAATTTATGCAACTTCTTGATGAGTTAATCTTAATATATGAAGAGATTAATGAAATAGACTCCGGAAATAAAATCGAACTATCTCAAAATGTTGTTTATGATAAAAAACAAAAAAATATATATGTTGATGAGGAGCTTGTTAAGCTGTCCCAGTATGAACAATTGATACTATATTTACTTATCGATAAAATAAATAAAGCTGTTTCAAATACTGAAATAGTAAATTATTTAGAACTAAATATGATAGATGTTAATTTGGAAAATGTAAGAAAACTTGTATATAAACTTAGAAATAAGTTACCAAAAGAGATTATTCAAAGTGTTTACGGTATCGGTTATCGTATAATAAAACAAAAATAACTGGTAATAAGGCGACAATTAGAAGACATATTTATTTTATAATTCCTTATATATACATTAAAAGGGGAGTGTAAATATGTCGAATAATATATCACTAAAAGATTTATTAGAACCAGATGAGGCAGTAGTAAGTATGTTTGAACTGGATAAAAACTCTAAGCCAATGCTTTTAGAAGAACTTACTATATCGTATGAATGTTTAGCTTCAATAGGTAATTCTTTTGAACTTGAGAGTATGCTGAGTGAATTTATAATAACATTTGCAAGAAGAACTGGTGCAATGTCTGCTATGTATTATAAAGAGGTTGATGATAAAGAACCTTTAATACATATAGGTAGGAAGATATTTTTTAAATTTGAAGAAGGTATATCTGAAAAACAACTTCACTTTATAAATGATGAAAATGAACAAATTTTATTTTTAGCTTTAAAAAAAGGTTTTTTAGTATTTATATATAAAAATAAATATACTTCTATAGAAAAATTATCACAAATGCTTGAAAAATTTAAAGATAAACTAAATTTATCGATAAGTGCATGTGATGGTGTTCAAAATTTAGAAAAACTAAATGAAGAATTAGAAGATAGAGTTCAAGAGTCAGTAAGACTTATTAGAGAAAATGAGAAGATGCTTCTTTCTCAATCAAAGCAAGCTATTATGGGTGAAATGATAGAAATGATAGCACATCAATGGAGACAACCCATAACATCTATTGGTATGATAGTTAATAATTTATTTTTAGATATAGCTATTGATGAGATAGATATGGATGAAATGGTAAAAGAATTAGAAAAAATTAATTATCAAGTAAAACATCTATCTGGAACAATAGATGACTTTAGAGATTTCTTTAAAGAGAGTAAAGAAAAAAATAATATAAGTATTAAAGAAGTTATGGCAGCTACTATGATAATAATAGAAAAGCAACTCTCTAATCATAATATAAGTATAAAATGTATGAATAATACTGAAGATATCTTAGTTAACACATATAAAAATGAGTTAATACAGGTTGTCTTAAATATACTGGCTAATTCCAAAGATGCGTATAATGAGCTTGAATCTGAAAATAAAATAATTGAGGTAGAATCCAATAAGTTAGACAACAATATTATCTTAACTATAAGGGATAATGCCGGTGGTATACCTGAAAAAATAATAGATAGAATATTTGAACCATATTTTTCAACAAAAAATGAAAAAAACGGTACAGGATTAGGTTTATATATGTCTATGATAATTGTAAAAGAGCATATAGGCGGCAATATAGAAGTGAAAAATACCAATAACGGTGTTGAGTTTAAAATTACTATCCCAATAAAGTGAGTTTAAGATGACTAGTGAAAAAATTCTTAAATTAAAAAAAATGGGGCAACATATAAAAATATTATATGTTGAGGATGATAAATCTGTTTCAGAACAATTTTATAAATTTTTAAAAAAGATTTTTCGAAATGTGTATATTGCAAGTAATGGAGTGGATGCTTTAAAAATATATAAAAAATCAAACTATGATATTGTGATAACAGATATTGAGATGCCTCAAATGGATGGTATTGAGATGATTGAAAAAATGAGAATTATAAATGAAGATCAAGCGATAATAGTTACGTCTGCATATAATAATTCACAATATCTTTTAAAACTTATAGATAATCATATCGACAAGTTTATACTAAAACCATTCAATCATAATAATGTTTTTAAAATAATATCAAAGTTGGTGGTTCAGATATACAGAGAAAAAAAGCTAGAACAAAAAGAGGTGAAGTTGAAAAATGTACAGATATTAAATAATATTTTATTTAATAAAATGGATGCCCCTTTATTGGTGATTAATGACAATATTGTTGAATTTTTTAATAATAAATTTACCCATAATTTTAATAGTACAGGCAAATGTGTAATTTCAAAATATTTTGACTTATGTAATCTGTTTGATAATGATTATACAGAATTAAATAATAAAGAAATTATAGAAAATTTATTAGATAATCCTCCACATGTTAAAAAATTACGTATACAAAATAATAAATCCAAGAAATTTATTATTAATATTGTAAAACTCGAAAACAAAAGATTTTTATTGTCTTTTTATAATGTTGATACTATGTGTTCAAAAGTAGATAGTACTGAATATGAAAATAAAATGGATAAATTAACTTCTTTGTATACAAGAGAAGCCTTTGAACTACAATTGGAAGATATCGTTAATGATAAAAATGAATACAGCACTATATGTTTTGGTCTTAAAAATATAAAAGAACTTATAGATTCTTTTGGTGCAAAAAGTTTGAGGGATATATATAGTCATCTTGGTTATAAGTTGATAAACTTTTTTAAAAATGAAATAGATGATGATAAAATGAAACTATATTATTTTGACAGAAATCATTTCGTAGCTGTTGTGGAAAACACAAAGTTAGAAATAACAAAAAGAGTTTTAACTGGATTTGGCGAACATATGGGTTATAGTAAAGATGATATTGGATTATATGAACCATTTCATTTAGATGTTTTAAGTAAAGATATAAAAAAGAAACAAACAAATAAAAATATTATGGCACAAATAGACAATATGTTATATATGCTACATAATTAGCAAAGAGGTTTATTATGGAACGAATTAAAGAGCTTCAAGAAGTGTCAAAAAATTTTAATGTTTTGTATGTTGAAGATGATCTGGATATACAAAACAGTGTCTCTAAGTACTTAAAGAAGATATTTAAAAGTATAGAGTGTGCCAATAATGGTTTGGAAGCTCTTGATAAATATAAAAAAGATATGTATGACATAGTTATTACAGATATTTCAATGCCAAAAATGGATGGTATCGAGATGATTGAAGAGATTGTAAAAATAAATAATGAACAAGAGATTTTGGTTACTACTGCACATAATGAGTTAAACTATTTACATAGCTCAATCAACCTTGGGGTAAACGGTTATGTTATAAAACCGTATGATTATGACGTGTTAAACCATGAGCTGTACAAAATATCTAAAAAAATAAATAAATTTAAAGAAAATGAAAATTTTAAACAGCATCTTGATGATATGGTAAAGCAAAAAACATCTGAGTTGGAGAGTTTGATAGAATTTCAATCTGATAATTATGATAAGACACTATATTCTATGGTTGAACTAATTGAGAGAAGGGATACGTATACTGCCGGTCATTCAAAAAGAGTAGCACATTATAGTGAACTTATAGCAAGAGATATGGGATATCCGGAAAATGATTGTAAGTTGCTGCATCAGGCTGCTGTTTTACACGATGTAGGAAAAATATCTACCCCGGATGCAATTTTACTAAACCCAAATACGCTAAATGATATTGAATATAAATTGATTCAAGAACATGTTGAGGTAAGTTATAGACTTTTAAAGAAGATACCTATGTTTGAATCATTATGTGAGATTGTATATTCACATCATGAAAGGTATGACGGTAACGGTTATCCAAGAAAATTAAAAAAAGATGAAATTCATCCTATGGCGCATATATTAATAATTGCTGATGCATTTGACTCTATGACAACAAATAGAATATATAAGTCTAGAAAAACAGTTTCACAAGCATTAGATGAGATTAAAGCACTAAGTGCTAAACAGTTTCATCCTGGTGTTGTTGAGTATGCGATAGATACATTAAAAGATATTATTATCGATGAAAATATAAACCAACTACCTAAAACAAGACTTGAAGAAGAAAGATTTGCCTACTTTTACAAGGATAGACTAAGCTCAATATATAACCACCATTATTTAGATATAGTACTTATGAAAAATGAGAGGGATAATGCATTTGAGCATTTATACATAATTAAATTACAGAAATTCTCTAAATATAATAATGAATATGGTTGGAAAGCGGGTGATAAACTACTAGGAGAGATTGGAAACTATTTACATGACAGTGTTGATGAAGCTTTGATTTTTAGAGTGTTTGGGGATGATTTTGTAATAATATGTGATTGTGAGATAGATATAAAATCTATTACGAAAGGAATCGAGGATATCTTAGAAAATATCTATGTAGTATTTTTTACAAAACATATAAGATTAAAAACAAAAAAAATAACAAAGGTGTCTCAACTAGAAAAAATCTAAGATATTAAATAAGTTTAGGTAGAATTAGTAAAATTTTATAAAAGATATTTATATGGATAAAAAAGATTTCAATGAGGGTCTGCTCGGATTTTTAGACGCATCCCCTACACCGTTTCATTCTACAAAAAACATAAGTATGATGTTAAATAATGCAGGATTTATTAAATTACTTGAAGAAGAAAAATGGAAACTTGTTGAGGGAAAA
>JAPHSI010000126.1 GCA_026193155.1 Sulfurimonadaceae bacterium
CTAGCTTAATGGTTTCATCACCTTTTTTTGCTCTTTTTATAAAATCTTTAATTATTTTTTTGCGTTTACTTTTTTTAACATCACGCGATTTTAAAAATTTATTTAATGATATCCATGTTTCTTCTATTTCTATCTCACTATGAACTTCAAAAGATTCTATTTCTGCTTCAAAACTATCATCAGTCTCAATTGTTGGTTTTGACTCTAACATAAGGTTGGATGAAATCATATTGATAATATTTTTTAGCTGTTCATCTTTTTCTTTATATATATTTTCTATCTTGATACGTTCTTCAATTAGCATCTGCTCTTTTTGGTCACGTAGTGTCCTAGTCTCAGTTTCAAGTTTTTCAACTTTATTTTGGAGTTGTGAGTTTTGTTCTTCTAAAAATTTGTGATATTTAGGATCAGAATGAGTATTGCTTGATTTGCTAGAGGCTGTTTTTTTAACACTTTTAGTAGTAGCTTGAGCTGTTGAATCAATAACTACATACTTTTGTCCATCAACAATATCACTTGCCAAAGAACCACGTCTGATTCTGTTATGAATCGCCTCTTTAGATACACCAAAAAACTCTGCCGCTTCAGCTACACTCATCTTATCCATAGTATCTCCAATTATCTCATATTTTCAAACATAAGTGGGGCTTCCCACTCACCTGAGCGAATCTCTTTCATGACTTTTTGCAAATCATCAAGATTCTTTCCTTTAACCCTTATACTATCACCCTCAATTTGAGCCGTTACTTTCAACTTCATCTTTTTAATATCAGCTGTGATTTTTTTGGCTTCTTTCGTTTCTATGTAATCAACAACTTTAAAGGTAGCTTTTCTAGTTCCACCGGATGCATCTTCGACTTTTAGCTCATCTAAAACTTTTGAGCTCAAACCCTGTTTTAAAAACTTTGAGATTACTATGTCTTTTAGTGCATCTAGTTTATTATCACTTGAAGCTACTAAAACTAAAGCTTTCTCTTTCTCTTTAAAGCTAACTTCATATGTCGTACCTTTAAAATCATACCTATTTGCGACTTCTCTATCAACCAGGTTTATAGCATTTTTGAAATTTTGCAAATCAATCTTTGCAGTTATATCAAACGAATGTTCTTTTGCCATAACAATAATCCCTTATAACTGTTTGGATAATTATAACACAACTACAAACTAAAGAAAATCCAGTCCTCCGCCAAATGAGCCAAAGTTAGGATCCATATATCCATATTGAGTAGATTTCATTCTAAGTTTTTCTATGTCTGCCTTACTTGAAATCTCCTGAGGACAGACCATTGTACACTCATTACATAAGGTGCAATCCCAAATACCGCTAGTTTGAATAACATCTATTTTTTCTTTTGCATCGGAGTCTCTAACATCACTTACATATTTATATACACGTGTTAGTGAAAAAGGTCCTTTAAACTCAGAATTTACGGCATAAACAGGGCAAGCACTGTAACAAGATGCACAAAGTATACAATCACTCTGCACCTCATTTAGTTTTTCATTTTCTTGGCTAACATCTGGTGTAGATGCACTTTTATTTATCCAGGCTTTTGACTTTGCATTAAACTCATAAGCCTTGTCCATATTTACAACTAAATCACGTATAACTTCTACATTTTTTAAAGGCTCTATGACATCACCGTCTTGTACTTTGTATGAACAAGCAAGTACCTCTTTTTCATTTACCCGCATTGCACAGCTACCGCAAACACTACTTCTGCATCCGCTGGAGTAAGTAAGGCTAGGGTCTATTTTTGTTTTTATATAATTAAGAATCTCTAAAAGCGTCGCACCTTTTAACTCGGCAACATTGTATTCTACAAACTCATCTCTTTTTATTTTAATATTCATGATGCTACAACTCCGTTTATATCTACAATAGTATGTTTAGCATAAGCTTCATCTTCATTTGGAAAATCACTTCTGTAGTGGGCACCCCTGCTCTCTTCTCTGGCTATTGCCCCTTTTAAAACAAGCCTACTTAACTCTAACATGTTTTTAAACTCTAAAAACTCTATTAAGTTAGTATTATAGATTTTAGATTTATCTTTTACACCCATTAGATGCAGTTTGGATATATAATCTTTTATAGTTTTTAAACTCTCTTGCAAAGAGTCTTTATCTCTTGAAATACCTACATTGTTATAAAATATATCTCCTAACTCATCTCTAATTTGGTAAAAGTCTGCTTCATTGGTATATTGTTTTATCTGATTTAAAAAGTTATTAGCCTCTGTTTTATCAATGCTAGCTTCTACACCGACTTTTTTAGCATAACCTGCGGCACTGATTCCCGCTTCGCGTCCAAACACCACTAACTCTAAAAGTGAGTTACCGCCCAAACGGTTTGCACCGTGAACTCTATGGTTAGCACACTCACCACAGGCAAACAAACCGCTAACTTTGGTTTGTGAGTTTTTATCTACCTCTATACCGCCCATCGTATAATGTGCTACGGGTTTGATAGGGATTAAATCAGTTGCGGGATCTACATTTTCATAAAGTTTTGCCAGTTTTCTCTCTTGGGGAAGTTCTTCATCTATAAACTCTTCGCCTAAATGTCGTATATCTAAAAATATATCCTCACCCTTTTGCATCTCTTCATGGATGGCACGGGCTACCTCGTCACGCGGTAACAATTCATCTACAAAACGCTCATTTTTGGAGTTTAGCAGATGCCCGCCTGCTCCGCGGGCAGATTCTGATATTAGAATAGATGAGTTTTTAAGTGCCGTAGGATGAAACTGAACAAACTCCATGTCGCTGAGTCTTGCACCCGCACGAATTGCTGCAGCTATACCATCACCGCTTGTTCCTACTGCATTTGTCGAGTATTTATCATAGATGCGGGCATAACCGCCTGTTGCCAAAATAACGGCATTTGTACTATATATCTCTACTTCACCGCTGCGTTTGTTTAAAACACTAACACCTTCAACTTTATTTTGCTTAGTTATAATATCTAAAAGAAATCTATCGTTTTTTATTTCAATATTTTTAGAAACAACCTGATCATAAAGCGTATGTAAAATTTTTAAGCCCGTATAATCTTGTGCATAACAAGCCCTGTCACCACTAGCTCCACCTAAACGTCGATGAGCAATTTTTCCATCTTTTGTGCGTGAGAACTGAACCCCTATATTATCCAACCACTCTACTGCATCTACAGCTTCTGTGCAGAGTTTTTTCACTTCCTCTTCACTGGCGATTCCGTGAGCTGATTTTAAAGTGTTAGCAATATGTGCTTCAACACTGTCGTTTTGCGAGTGTTTTAAAACCGCGTTTATACCGCCTTGTGCCATAGAAGTTTGGGCACGTGTTGGATAATCTTTTGTTAAAACAGTAACGTCTGCACCTGCTTCATGAGCATTTAAAGCAGCAACCAAACCTGCCCCTCCGCTACCTATAACTAAAACTTTGTTTTGCATATTTATAACTTCCTTATTCAGAGTTATCCTTTAATTAGATGAATTATACAAAAATTTTCTTACCTGAAAATTGATATAATGCTTATAAATAAATCAAAAGGCTTTATTATATTTAGTGTTACGTACAAAGAGTTTGAAAAAGCCGTGGAGACACTTGGGCTTATAGGAGTTGAAACAAAAGAGGGTGTAAAAAAACGCTACCAAAAACTCTCGCGTGAATTTCATCCCGATATGCCTGAGGGCTCAACAGAAAAGTTTCAAGAGATAAACAAGGCGTATAAAATTTTAATAAAATACATTGATAACTTCAGATTCCGTTTTAGTAAAGAAGAATTTGGTAATCAACATCCCTTTTCTGTAGATGATGACTCAAACCACCATCATATAGCTAAATAAGCTATTGCTACGTAACGTGCAATCCGCAAACTTCCAGCTATAAGTAAAAAAACTATAAAGTTAAGTCTTAAAACACCAGCTACCAAAGTTAGCGGATCACCTATAACCGGTAACCATGAAAAGAGTAAAATCGGATAACCGTATTTTTTACCGTATTCTAAAGAACTTTTTCCAACTTTTGAACTCTCTAATTTATTATGTGTTTTTTCATAAAGCCAATAACCAAACCAGTAATTGACAACTATAGCACTTACATTACCTACAGATGCAACAATAATCGCTGTAGTTTTTGGCATATCATTTGCAATTGCGGTTACAAATGCAATTTCAGAAGAGAAAGGGAAAATTGTAGCTGCCAAAAATGCTGAAAATAACAAAGCAACTTCTGGCATCTCTATCCTTTAAAAGGTGTTTTTGATGTTTTGTATTATAGATGCTATTAAAGTATCTCTTGCTTCGATTGATGTCCAAGCGATATGTGGAGTAATATATAGATTATCTTTATTTTTTACTTTTAACAGAGGATGGTTTTGTATCATAGGCTCTTTTACTAAAACATCCAAACCAAACAATAAATTTTTCTCATCCACTATCTTGGCAACTGCATCCTCATTTATTATTCCACCGCGTCCAAGATTTAAAACAACTGCTCCCTCTTTACACATTAACAACTGTTCATAATCTAAAAGGTTATTTGTTTTATCGTTTAGAGGTGCATGGATAGAGATAATATCGCACTCACTTAAAAGCTTATCCAATTCTAAACACTTATAGGGCTGTGAATTATTTTTCCCACTTGTTGAGTAGTAACAAACCTCTGCACCAAATGCATCCGCTAGTTTAGCTACACCTTGTCCGATTGAGCCAAGACCTATAATTCCCCATTTTTTGTTTTTTATCTCAAAGAATGGACGTGATACATCTGTGAAAATTGGACTTTTTGAGTATGTACCGTCTTTTACAAACTCATCATAATATCTTGAATGACCCATAAGGTAAAAAAGCATTGAAAAAGTATGTTGAATTACAGAATCTGTTGAATAACCCGCAACATTTTTAACCTCTATATCTCTTTCTTTTGCTGCTTCTAAGTCTACATTGTTCATACCTGTAGCAGCTATACATATGAGTTTTAAATTTATTGCTTTATCCATGAGTTCATCTGTTATAACAACTTTGTTTGTTACTATAACATCTGCATCCGTTATACGCTCTGCTGTTTGTTCGGGTGAAGTTGTCTGGTAAACTTCTATATCCCCAAACTGATTAAATCCGCTTAAATCAGTCTCTCCAAAAGTTAAAGCATCTAAGATGACTATTTTCATATGTTAAACATCCCTAACTTTTTTAATTAACTCACGTGACTTCTCTAATGCACTTTCCACTTTGTCAAAAACTAAAGCTACAGCCAAACGGCGACCTTTATGAGCTTCAGGTTTTCCAAATACCCTTACATAAGAGTTATCACTAAATAGACTATCATCTACTTCTACAACAGGTGCGTAAGAATCGACTTCACTTTTAAATGCGGCAGATGCACCGTCTCCATAGAACGTAAACCCAAGAGGCAATCCTAAAACTGCACGTAGATGCAGTGCAAATTCACTCTGAGACTGAGTTATTAAAGTAACCATACCTGTATCATGTGGACGAGGGCTGACTTCTGAGAAATAAACCTCA
>JAPHSI010000158.1 GCA_026193155.1 Sulfurimonadaceae bacterium
AAGTTCTTTAAATATAATTTCATTTCTTCACTGTAATAGTAATTTTTTATCTGGTTTTCTATCCTATCAATTATATTTTGATCATCAATCTCCGTTGAATTTACCAAAACAAACTCATAAGCCATAAGATTATAAGCTAATAGAAATATCAAAACTATATATTTCATTTTCTCTCCCTCAAAGTTTTATCTATAAAGTCATATGCAGTAATTTCTGCACGCCCTTTTGAATAATGATTCATATATTCAACCATTTTATCATCATGTGTTATAACAAGTACTGAATTAGATGTTCCAAAATGAAACTTTTCAAACAAAATTTCTAACATCTGTTTCTTGACATTTGTATTAAATGAACGCAACATTTCATCGGCTAATATATACTTAGAGTCATTCATAAGCATACGTGCAAGCATTACAATTTCTCGCTGTCCATTAGACATTGTACCGATTTTTTTCTTACGAAAACTTTTTAAATCAAAAACCTCAGTATCACTCAATCTTATATTTGAAAAAGTTTCGTACATCATCTCTAATCTATCGTTTATGTAACTTTTTTTCTTTTTTGAAAATACTGCGGGGAACATAATATTGTTTTCAACATCCATATCTTTAAGATAAAAAAAGTTTGAAAAATTAATACTCATATATTTACTTCTTATCTTATCAAGAGTCGAAGATGTATTTTTGAAATGATAATCATCCCATACTATCTCACCCTCGAAATCATCAAGTAAACCTGCCAAAAGATATATTAAAGTTGACTTACCGGCACCTATATGTCCATATACCAACTTAATCTGATTTGTATCAAGTGAGAATGTTAAATCTTTTAAAATTTGCTTTTCAACACCGTTATTATCTTTAAATGAAAAAGATACATCTCTACACTCTAACGCCATCTATTGTCCTTTTATGATGTTTAATTTTTTTATACTTATTATCTCTAACATATATATAATCATAATATAACCTGAGAGTATTGCTAAAGATACAAGATAATTTATAATCTCAAAATCATATTTGGTAAAAAAGTACTTCAATATGATTTCATTTATTAGTGATTCTTCATACTTCAGTACAAAATATATCACTACCGATGCTGTCACAAAAGCTATACCGTTTATATATGTTTGGTATGGTTGGTTTAATCCAAAAAGTTTTAGTAGTGCCAATTCACTTTCAAAGTTTGAATAAAATTGACGAAGAACTACATACATAGATATAAATAGTATTAAAAATATTAAAAATGAAAAGGATAAAACTACAATGTGAAACACTCTCTTCTTGGGTGCTATGGATGGAATAATCTCATCTTGCATAATATATTTAGCATTAGAATCATATGAAGATACTATCTCTTTTACAAAATCAAGTTTTTCTTCATTATAATTTGGTACATATATATCTATAAAATTATTTTTTTTACCTATACCAAATTGTTTTTCTAAAACTTTTTTATTAAAAAACAATATATTTTTATCATATAGGTTTTCAGGATTAAAATTAAACGTACTTCTAATATTTGATTTAAACTCTACATCATTAGTGGATGCAATAGTAAAATTTTCAAGTACACCCAAATTATTTAAATCATTTGCTAAATACTTAGAGGCTATAGCAGCATTTTCTCCTTTATTTGTTACCATATCCAAAAAATCGGTAAGTTCATTCAACCAAACTAGTTCTTCCTTATAAGGATCATGTTCATTTTGTTCCTCATCCTCAAATGCATAATGCTTAACATTTAGAACAAAACGATTATAGTTTATATAGTTTGGAAGTATTGCAGCGATATACCTTTTATACAGTACTTCAACATTTTCTTCTCTTTTAAACGCAACAATAAGTTCTCCGTTGAAAGACTCCACACTTTGAATTGATGAATTTAAAATTGTTATCTCTTCTAAGTTTATTGATATTTCTCTTATTGGTTTTTCATTGTTATATTTTAAAACGATAGTTCTGTATAATTGGTCTAATTCAATTATTTCAAGATTATTGATTTTATCATCAATATTTATTGCTAAAAATTTTGCCTCTTTATCTTCAAGTCTTTGAAAAAAATGGTCTATATTATCTTTACAAAATGTCGATTCCAAAGTAAATATATTCTCATCTATAGATGAAGTGGTACAAAAATCTAAATTTATACTTTCACCTCTTGATATAAATTTTATAGAATTTTTATCTTTAACTTTAAACCCATCTAAATCAAGTCTTACCTTTAACTTGTCATCATATTCAAAATCTATAATTTTTAGCCAAGTTCTTTTATTGTCTATTTGCACATGTAGTTTGTTTTGGAAGTTTAAACCTCTAATCATTGTAGGCATATCTTTTGTTAAAACTGAATCATAATTATCAGTTACAGTAAGCTTATATACATCTTCATAACCATATAAAATATCGATATATTCATCTAAAGATTTGATTTTGGCTTTAATCTCTTGCATCTGTGCATCAGATAAATCATTAACTTTTATTTGCATATCAGCTATATTTCCATATCCGGATCGTAAATAATCATAGAAAATATCTTTTAAAGAAAATCCCACCATAAATATTAATAATAAAGCTGAAAACATTATAGATAACAATATTATGTTAAAAATTCTTCTTTTTAAAATACTAAAAATAAATACCAGTTTTTTCATAGCGGCAACCTATGGTATTTTTTACTCACTAGAGCAGATATGAAAGAGCCTATTAATACTAAAGCAATAAATATAATTAGTATATTTTGCATGCTTAGGGCAAGTTCCACATTTAGTAAGTTAAATACTAGCATCGCTATCAGCTTATATTCCAAGATAACGAAAAACAATAATAAAAATACGTATATCAAAAAGAACATGCTAAATAAAAATATCGTATTTAAAAGAGTCATACCAAACATTTTTTTTAAAAATATACTTGCTTCAAATTCCTTTGCCAACGAGGAAAAGGTAATTATCATAAATATTACTAAAAATATAAAAAAAGCGAGTAAGAAAGACTGAGAAACCTGCTTAGATAATAAAAATACTCCCAAGTCTTCATAATCAATATATTTTTTCCAATTATTAACTTTTTTCATCTCGTAAAGTTTAGATTTTAAACTTGGATTA
>JAPHSI010000171.1 GCA_026193155.1 Sulfurimonadaceae bacterium
CAAATATTTTAAGTGCTAAAGAAAACCTATTATATTTAAAAAATCAAACAGCTCTTCAAGTTGTAAATAATTATTATAACTATATGTCTTTAACTTCACAAAAAGAGGCAAAACTTAAACATATAGAACAGCTTCAAGCCCAATATAAAAGACTCAAGCAATTTTTAGAAGCAGGTACTACAACAAGTGATGAAGTAGATAAAATAATTTCAAGGGTGCAAAGTGCTAAAGTGGTTTTACATGAGATAGAATTGAATATACAAACTCTTTTACATAATTTGGAATATATAGTTGGTAGAACAGTTAGTATATCTGGTAATTCAAAAATAAAAGAATATACCTCAAGGGAAGATAGCTTAAGAGCTGACTTAAAAGCTTTAGAGTTAGATATGAAAAGTTTATTTTTTAGTGCAAAGGCTGAAAAAAGTGATTATTTTCCAACGATATATTTAGATGATACATATTATAGATATGATTTAAAGTATGAAACTGCTGCGTATAATGCATTTTCAGCCAAATATGCTCAAAATATTATATCGTTAAACTTATCTTGGAATATTTTCGGGTTTGGTACTACACAAGATGCTTATAAGTCTGTTTATAAAAAATATACAGCATTAAAGTCAAGATATGAATATGAAAAGAACAAAGCAAATATTGATTTAAAATTGGCAAAAAAAGCTTACGAAATAGGAAAACTTAAAATATTCTCAGCAGAAGCCGCACTAAAAGCAGCAAGCAGTACATATGAGACAATTAAGAATAAATATCAGAACGGTTTAGTTGATAATGTTGCATATCTTGAAGCTTTAAGTGAAAAATATACTGCTGAAAGTCAATTAAAAAGTGCAGCATATGATTTAGAAATAAAAAAAGCGAACATAATTTACCATAGCGGAAAAGAGATACAGGAGTTTATACAATGAAAAAAAATAAAAAAATAGCGTTTGGATTATCAATATTATTGGCGATTATGCCTATTTATGCATTAGCTTCGGAACAAAAGCAATCTATGCCACCACCTAAAGCGGATGTATATATTGTACCTAAAGCTAAAGATATATCCATAGATTTAAAGTACCCTGCACAAGTAAAATCCTTTCAAAATGTACAAGTTCATTCAAGAGTATTAGGAATTTTAGAAAAAAAATACTTTAAAGAGGGACAATCGGTAAACAAAGGAGATTTACTCTATAAAATAGAAGATCAATTATATAAAGCTAAAGTTCAGGCAGCAAAAGCTTCAGTACAAATGAGTAAGGCAGTCTTAAATAATGCAACTCGTAATTGGGAAAGAATTAGCAAGCTTTATAAAAGTAAATCAGTAAGTGATGAGCAAAAAGACAATGCATTGTCAGAATATGAAAATGCATTGTCTGCACTGGCTTTAGCAAAGGCACAATTAAAACAAGCCCAAATAGATTTTAATTATACTTTAGTTAAAGCACCTATTTCAGGTGTAGTTGGTATAAAAAAAGTTGATATTGGAGACCTTGTAATAAGTACACCTCCAAGTGAGTTGGTAAGTATAACTCAAAATGATAAGGTATATATAGATTTTTCTATGCCTTTAAGTGATTATATGAATATAAAAAAAGGTCTTTGGTCTATGCCAGCGGATGGGAAAATCAAAGTTTTAATCAACCTTGATGGTAAAGATATAGAACAAATAGGTATAGTTGATTTTATAGATGCAAATATTAATCAAGCAACTTCAACGCTTAAAATGAGAGCAATAGTTAATAATATAAAACATACTCTTATCCCCGGTAGTTTTATAAGAGTTACGTTAAATGGAATTATTCAAAAAAATGTAATCACTATTCCTCAAAAAGCACTTCTACAAAATCCTATGGGGACAATTGTTTTTATAGAAGAAGAAGGAAAAGCAGCAGTAAGACCCGTTGTAGTTGGGAAAGAAAGTGCTGATAAATATATAGTTGCCGGAGGTATGGTTAAAAGCGGTGATAAAGTTATAGTAAATAATTTTTTTAGAGTAAAACCGGGGCAACCTTTAATAGTAGATAAGATAATCAATAAGTAAGGGCAATAGATGTTTTCAAAATTTTTCATAAATAGACCTATATTTGCAACTGTTGTGTCTATTTTAATAATCTTAGCGGGACTTATATCTATAAATATACTTCCTGTAAAAGAGTATCCTGCAGTTACTCCGCCGCAAATCAATGTACAAGCGATATATCCAGGAGCTGATGCAAAGACATTATCTTCAACTGTCGCAACAACTTTAGAAAATGCCATAAACGGTGTACAAAATATGACATATATTACATCAACTGCATCGCCAAGTGGTGTACTCTCAATGAGTGTTATGTTTGAAGTTGGTACCGATGTAGAGCAAGCAAAAGTTGATGTGAATAATAGAGTACAACTTGCACTGTCCAAACTTCCTATGGAAGTTCAAAGACAAGGAATAAGTGTAAAAGAAAGATCTCCGGATATGTTAAAAGTTATTGCTTTTACATCTAAGAACGAGGTTCATGATACAACATATATATCAAATTATTTAACAGTAAATGTAATTGATGATATTAAAAGGATTAAAGGCATCGGCGAAGCTATGGTGTTTGGTGCAAAAGATTATGCAATTAGAATTTGGATAGACCCTGAAAAATTAGCTTTTTATAATCTAACAGCAAACGATGTGACATCAGTCATTAGAAGTCAGAATAATCAATACTCAACCGGTAGTGTAGGTAGGGAGCCTATCGAGATGACTACCCCTTTTACTTATTCGATTACAACGGAGGGACGTTTAAAAACGGTTGGAGCCTTTGAAGATATTGTAGTTCGTTCAAATGAAGATGGTTCAACTTTAAGACTCAAAGATATAGCTCAGGTAAGACTTGGATCGGACTCTGTAAATACAGTGGCAAGATATAGTGGTGATCCTATGATACCTGTAGGTATATTTTTGGCACCAGGTGCAAATGCTCTTGAAGTTTCGGCAGCACTTGATGAAACCTTAGCGGAACTTTCAAAAAAATTTCCCGAAGATATTAAATATAAGGTACCTTATGATGCTACCCTTTTTGTAAAAGAATCTATTAAAGAAGTTCTCAAGACATTAGCTGAAGCTATAATATTTGTTGTTATATTAATTTATCTATTCTTGGGAAATATCAGAGCTACTCTTATCCCAGTCCTTGCAATTCCGGTCTCAGTAATAGGTACATTCGCAGGATTATATGCAGCAGATTTTTCTATAAATTTACTAACTTTATTTGGTATGATTTTAGCAATTGGTTTGGTTGTTGATGATGCTATTATTGTTATTGAAAATGTAGAAAGAAATCTTAGAACAAAAGATTTGAGTGTAAAAGATGCTACTATTGAGGCTATGAAAGAGTTAACAACTCCTCTTATAGCTATCATATTAGTCCTCTCCGCTGTATTTATTCCAGCAGCACTTACAGGTGGTTTTAGTGGTGTTATGTATAAACAATTTGCAATTACTATTGTAATGGCAGTTGTAATATCTGGTATAGTTGCTCTTACTCTAACACCTGCTTTATGTGCAATTTTCTTAAAACAACATGAACCTGAACCAATTTGGCCAATTAGAAAGTTTAATCAATTTTTTGATTGGTCTACAAAAATTTTTATAGGGATTACAAAACAAACTATACGACTATGGTTCTTCTCTTTAGCTTTATTTGCAATATTGATATATGCAACATATTCTATCATGAAGATGACACCAAGTGGATTAGTACCTACAGAAGATAAAGGTGTATTAATGGTTTTAACATACATGATGCCTGCAACTTCATTGGGAGAGTCTCAGAAGATAACAGCTGAGATTGAAAAGCAACTTTTAGCAAATCCAAATATTATAGGTACGGGTGCGATTACTGGTATTGACATAGCTACATTTGCATATAAAACAGATGCCGGAATTATGTTTGCAAAGCTTAAGCCATGGGAGGAAAGAAAACTACCCAGTCAACAATCACAATCTCTTGCGGGTCAGCTTATGGGTCAATTTATGATGACAAGCAAAGAAGCATTTGTTATACCTGTAAATCCTCCACCAATTATGGGTATGAGTACAACCGGTGGGTTTGAAATGTGGATACAAGATAGAACAGGAGGTAGTTTGCATACACTTAATAAATATACAAATGATATAGTTGCAAGGGCAAGTCAAGATTCGCGCTTAAGTGCAGTAAGAACAACTTTAAATACTAATACGCCACAATATAAACTAAGTGTAAATATAGACAAAGCGAAATCTATGAATATTTCTATAGATTCAATTTTTACTACTATTCAAAGTACATTTGGACAAGGGTATGTGAATGATTTCAATCTTTATGGAAGAACATTTCATGTAAATATTCAATCTGACTCACAGTTTAGAGCTACAAAAGAGCAGTTTAAAACTACTTATATAAGGACAAAAAATTCTGAATTAGTTCCAGTGAGTGAACTTATAAATGTAGAAAGAGTAGTAGACGCCAGTGTTATTGAGCGCTTTAATATGTTTAGTGCTGCAAAAGTAACCGGAAATCCAGGCATTGGTTATTCTTCGAGTAGTGCTACAAAAGCTATTGAAGAAATAGCCTTGGATATATTACCAGATGGTTATACTATTGCATGGTCAGGAACTACATTTCAGGAAAAAAAGCTTGAAAATGAAGGAAACTATACAGCAGTTTATGCCGCAATATTTGTATTTTTAATTCTTGCGGCACTTTATGAAAGTTGGAGTATTCCTTTAGCTGTTATCATATCTATCCCATTTGCTATATTCGGTGCAGCACTTGCTGTATTTTTGCGAGGGCTTGAAGCTGATATATATTTCCAAGTTGGGCTTATTACTTTAGTTGGGCTCTCAGCCAAAAATGCTATATTAATAGTTGAGTTTGCTATGGAAAAACTTAAAAATGGGATGAGTTTATTTGAAGCAACTATTGAAGCCGCAAAACTTAGGTTTAGACCGATTGTTATGACATCTTTAGCATTTATAGTTGGTACTTTACCTCTTGCATTAAGTAGTGGTGCGGGAAGTTCTAGTCGTCATATTATAGGTACTACGGTTGTTGGTGGTATGACAACTGCGATGATTATAGGTGTATTGTTTATTCCATTGTTTTTTTATATGGTACTTAAGGTGAAACAAAAGATTATAAAATAAGGTGTAAAGAGAGATCTCTTTACATTTAGATATTTTTTGGTTACAATTCCAGCATCGTTTTAGCTCTTGAAATAATCCCTCTGTGATTAAGAGCTGTAGTCGCAATTAGCGATAAACGCCATTCGGCGGTAAGAGGCACAATAAAACTACACATATTTTATTCTGCAGAAATACCCCCAATACAAATTATTATTAGGAAAAAAAATGACAGTAATTAGACTTACTCGTATGGGAAGAAAAAAACAACC
>JAPHSI010000053.1 GCA_026193155.1 Sulfurimonadaceae bacterium
ATCGGTAGAACAGGGCGGGCAGGTAATGAGGGTGAGGCAGTTTCACTTGTATGTATAGATGAAAATGAATTTTTAGACAACATTGAAAAACTTATAAAAAAAGATATACCGAAAGTCTGGTTAAAAGGTTTTCGTCCGGATCCGTCTATAAAAGCAGAACCTATAAATATGGGTGGCGGAAGAGGTCGTTCTGGAGGAAGAGGTAAATCTGCCCAAAGAAAACCTAGAACTAATGCAAGAAGCCGTTCAAGCCGAAGATAACATTACTATAGTAAAACTTCTACTCTATTTCTTCCGGAATTCTTTACATTATAAAGAGCTTTATCAGCTCTTTTTGTAATAGAATCTATATCATCATCACTTTTATTCAGGGTTACGCCAATACTTAGTGTGAGTTTGCCTATCTTATAAAAGCTGCTTTGTTCAGTTTGCTTACGTATTTTTTCTGCAAGATTTAATATGCTTTCTTCGTTGATTTCAAAACAAATAATTATAAACTCTTCTCCTCCCCATCTTATTAAAACATCAGATTCTCTAATGTTCTTTTTTAACAACTCGCTCATTTCAATTAGTACTTTATCACCTACGTTATGACCATAGATATCATTAACACTTTTAAAATAATCAATATCAATCATTATAATGCCAAAGCGATGCTTATATCTTTTAGTTTTGTCAAATTCATATAGTATGATTTCGTCAAATTTTCTACGATTATAAACCCCTGTCAGATTATCGGTAGTAGCATTTTTTTCTAGATCTTTATGGTTTAAGAATATTTTTTTATTAGCATCTTCATATAGATATGCTCCTAAAAAACCAAATGATAAAGAAGCCAGCATCCAAAACATATGCATTACAAACTCATCTGTCTGCATTGGATTAATGATTAGTGAATTTATAATAGCTATAAGAAATATAATTAAGGCAGTATTTGTTGAATGAATAAGTCTAAGTCCGGAAACTGTAAAAACCCAAAAAATTATTAAATACAGTTCTGTTTGATAGGTAGTGTACCCATCAATGTTTGAGATGATATGCATATTCGCAATAGCTGCGATTATAGGTGCAGCAATTAAAGTGGACGTCATTAAAACACAATGTTTTTTTAAATATGTAATAAGTGCTACAAATAAAAGTATAGTAGGTACAATATATAGATGCCAAAATATCATTGTTGGTAAAAGTTTTGTCGGTGAGATTTGATAATGTAGAAAAGTAAATAAATAGTATAAAAAAGCAGTTAAAAGTGAAATAAACAATATCTGCTTATGTTGTAAAATACTACGCCATTCATTAAACTCTATTTGAATTGCTTTATCTTTAAAACCAAACAGATTGTAGTTACAAAATTGATAAGAATACCATTTAAAAAAAGTTTTAGCCATTAACATCCCTCTTTAGCTTTTCCATTGTATCGTTATATATAATAAAAAAAAATAAAGTGGAGTTTTTGAAGTTTAACTTAGTTTAAAAGATACCCAACACCTCGAATTGTT
The DNA here is from genome assembly GCA_026193155.1 of Sulfurimonadaceae bacterium. Lineage (GTDB taxonomy): Bacteria > Campylobacterota > Campylobacteria > Campylobacterales > Sulfurimonadaceae > Sulfurimonas. Next base: position 1,500 of record JAPHSI010000053.1, read on the forward strand.
TTTACATAGTCTTTATTTTTAAAAGGATCTATTTTTTCTTTTAAACGTTTTATTGCAACATTTACAGTTTTTTGATGGATGTTATCAGAGTCTTTCCATATTTGTTTAAGTAAAAACTCTCTGTCTAAAACTTTTCCTTTATTTACTATAAGTATATGAAGAAGTGCAGTCTCAAGCTTTGTTAAATCAACTTCATAATCATTAATAAAAGCTTTATGTAGATTTAAATCAAGTTTTATATCTTTATACTCTAAATCTTTTTGAGTCTCTTTTGAATTTATGTTATATCTGTTTAAAACAGCTTTAATGCGAAGTTGAAGTTCTTCTATATCGAAAGGTTTTGTTATATAATCATCAGCACCTTTTAAAAAACCGTCTTTAATATCCTCTTGGGTGTCTTTAGCACTTAAAAATATAACCGGGGTATTGATATTTTTACTTCTAAGCATCTCGACATATGCAGAACCTTCAATATCAGGAAGATTTCTATCCATTATAATCAAATCAATACTTTCTTCTTGCAAGACACGTCTTACATGCTTAGTATTTAAGAATCCAAGTACATCATAACCTGCATTACTCAGGTTATACTCTAAAAGTTCTAAAATATCGTTGTCGTCGTCAACGATTAAAATGTGTTCTTGCACTTATTATTCCTTATTAAACTTAGTTATTTTACAACTTATATATTTCAGTTTGGTTACAGATATCAAATATTTAATTATATTTTTGCACTTACAGAAAAAGAAAAAGACTGACCGGTCTTATATTCTAAAGTCGTTTTATCTTTTTGTTTCCATATTGTTTCACTATCGAGTATATTTTTTATTTTCATAGACATAGAAAAATCAGTTTTAAAATAACTTGAATAGTAGTTTTCTACCCATGTAAAATCAAGTAAACTAGGTGGTACTTCATAATCATCTAAACCTAAGATAACGTCTCCGTTTTTTAGTGCTACACGCATTAAACGTTCTTCCATTTTGTTGTATGAAAGATTTAAACTTCTTTGTTTATTTTGGTATGTAAAAGACAAGTTTATTACCTGCGGTGACAAACCTTGCAGTCCTCTTGATTGAGTAACAAATTTTTCTTTTTGTTCTTGTGTTAATGATACTTCAGAATTTATATATGTATAATTTCCAGAAAAAATTATGTTTTTCAATGATGGATATATAAATCCAAAGTTTTTATACCAGCTGAGTTCTAATCCTGTTAACTCAGCAGAGTCAGAGTTTTCAAATGAATATCTATCTAGTGTTGAAGAAGTATATGTCATTGTATCTTCTATTGGGTTTTTCATATATTTATAAAATAAAGAGACTGTAACATTTTCAATATCATTGAAATAGTGTCCATATTGAAAATCTATATTTTGTATATCTGTTTCAACTAACTCAGGATTACCGGCTACTTTTGCTATAAAAACAGGATGAATAAACTCACTTTCTATAAACTCTCTAAAATCAGGATATATAAATGTTTCAGTATAGGCTAGTTTAACTTGATTCTTTTTGTTAAATGTATATTTGGCAGATAAAGATGGTAAAGTTTTTTCATACTCATTTTTACTGGATGTTAGATCTACTAAATTATTTTCAATTGTATATTGCTTTACTAACTGATTCACCTCTACTACTCTAACTCCAAATTGCATAAACAGAGCATCCGTCGGCTCTAAACCTATGTTGGCATAGTAAGCACTTTTAGTAAAGTTTGCGTTAAAGCTGTCTTTAGGATTTGATATTAAATTATAATCTAATTTAGTAGTGTCTGAATAATTTAGTATATCATCTACAGAACTACCTACGACAATAGAGTTATCTATTGTACTTTTTATTTTAGTTCTATTTAGATTTGTTGTTCTGTCTTTATCTTCATTAGAATAACCTAGTTCTAAAAAATCTTTTTTAGAAAATAGGTCAAGATCTATGTTGTTTTTTATAAAGTAGTTTGTTAACTCATCATCAGTAGTTCTATTTAGTAATTCAAAAGCAGTTTGATTTTTGAAAAATATATAAGTATCTTGATAGTTTTTGAGATTATAGTACACATCATTTGGAACATACTCTTTTGCAGTAGCTTGCTCAAAACCAAAATCAAATCTATTTCCAACAAATACTTTGTAATCAAAGCCTCCTGAGAGTTGATTTATGTCTAACTCTCTCTCTTGCCACTCTAAAAAGTTTCTTTTCTCATCAGAATTATTTTCCCCAAATGTACCCTCGGCTGTTCTAGTTTGATTTATTGTGTTTTGCACATATAGTTTTGTAAATTTCAAATTTGCAGTTCTATATTTATAACCAATATTAAATAAACCACCATGTGATATGTTTTCAATGTACCTATTGTTTAAGGAGTAGTTTTCTAGATCATCCGATTGCTCACCTGAACTAGATATTCTGTATTCATAATTATTGTATGTAACATTTTTTGCATCGCTTTTGTATCCATAAGAACCTGAGATATAAAACTTGTGTTCATCTAAATCAATTGATTTTGAAAACTCAAGAGCAATAGATTGTCCCATTGGAACAGTTGTATTTTTAAGGTTATAACTTCTCTGTGTAGTAAAGTTTTGCATCTCATCATTGCTATAGTTTATAGTAGGCTCGGTCTGTCCAACTTGAGGAACTGTAGTTTGAGTATATAAACTGTTAAGTGGTCTGTAGTTATCATCGTATCCAGTCCAATCATTACTGTTACCTTGATAAGAGTTAGCACTATTTCCCATACTACTATGAGCACTTGCCCCAATACTAATTTTGGCTTTATCCTCACTAAAATTATCTTTTGTCCTCACATTAACATAACCACCACCAAACGTACCTGGTATATTTGAAGAAAATGTTTTTTGAACTTCTAAACTACTAATAACTCCACTCGGAAACAAATCAAGCGGTACAGTCCTTTTAATAGGATTTGGAGATGGTAATGCCATACTATTTAGTTCTGTAGCAGAATATCTATCTCCAAGTCCACGAACATAAATATACTTTCCACCCATTAAAGTTACACCGGCTACACGTTTTAATGCAGATGCAGCAGAAGAATCACCTTGTTTTTTCATTTGCTCAGAGCCAATTATACTAGCGATAGATTGAGATTCTTTCTCCTCGGCCATAATGGAAGCTATACTCCCTTTAACTTTTGGAGCCAAGACTACAAACTCTTCAAGTTCCATTGAAGCTGGTGTTAAAACAATAGTTTTTTGCATTGTCGCGTCTTTATCTAAAACAATGTTTTTTAGCGTCTGTGATGTATGTTCAGAATGTATAAAAGATATATTTAAATTTATTCCGGAAGGAACTTCAAGCTCAAATTTACCTTTTGCATCCGTCCTTGCATCTATATCAGTACCCATTACAAATATTCTGGCATTTGGTACAGACTTATTTGTATCAGAAGATATTACTTCACCGCTAAATATAGCTTTTCCCGTTGACTTGTTTATGGCAATATCCGTATCAAAAGGTGTATCTATATCTATCTCATCACTGTCATCTTCAGAAAATTCAGCTGTAATTTGTGTATCTTTGTCTTTTTTTATCTCAACACTTCTTTTAAAATAACCAAGGTTAATATCTCTTTCTTTTCCAAAAATCTCTACCTTATGTTTTCCAGCACTCAAAAATATTTCTAAAGAACCGTCAGTATCGGTCATATATTTATTTTTCGCATCTATGATTACTTTTGTATCACTAAGAGGCTTGCCGTTTTTAAAAATAGAGATACTTAAACTACCACCGCCTTCACTAGCATTTAAGGAAGCCGATAGAAATAAAAATCCGGCTAAAAATATTTTAATAAATTGCATCTATATACACTCCATACTATTGTTACGACATTTCTCGATATTTGTTCTTATTATCGTTGCCTTTTTAAAAAGGTCGTCATTTTTTATTTTTTTGAGATTATTTTCAGCCTTGTCATAGTCCTTTGACATATAGTATGAGTAAGCAAGGGCATAACGGATATTGTCGTCTTTAAGCAAGTTATATCTTTCTAGGGCATTTTTAAGACCTATTACTTTTTCAAACTCACCTCTATCTATATGAATAGCTAATTTTTGTTTTAACTTTTCAATTTTGTCTGATATTTGAGAGTTTAAAAATATCGCATGTGGATAGTCTTTGATACGTCTATGCATCTCAACTGCATCTTTCATGTAAGTCGTATCTTTGTATGCTGCACGTTTAAACATATATGCAGTTGTATGTTGCATCTCTTTTTTAAGATATACATGACCTAGAAGTATTTTACTTTTTGCATTATTAGGAAATTTTGCTTTTGCTATTTCCAAAATTTTTATAGCTTCATCTACTTGTTTAGCTTCTAATAAAAGCTGAGCTAGGATGATATATTCATTTGCATCTGCATGTGTTTTATCCATATATATTTTTGCATTATCAATAGCTGTTTGATAAAGACCTAAATCTGCTAAGTAATAAAATTTTTGTTTTAGTAGAGTCGTATCTTTTGGAAATATTTTTGAACCGCGATTTAGTGCATCTATAGCATTTGAATATTGTTTTATTTTCCAGTAACACTCTGCACGCAGGGCAAAAAGTGAAGCTCTTTCTCTACCTTTATCTCCTGCTAAATCAAGTGATAAAGCTGTATTTTCATACTCTTTTATTTTAAAATAACTTTGAGAAAGATACATATAAAGTTTTTCGAGTTTTTCTTTTTTAACTTGTAGGGCATTAAATTTTGGTGTTTTGTCTTTTGGCTCACTAGATGCAATAGAAAAAAGATATTTCTCTTTTGTTACGATTTTTGGAGCTTTAAACACTTTTACTTTCGTAGCTTCAATAGCTTTGTTATAATTCTCAACCGCACCTTTATAATCACCTGTTTTAGAAGACAGTACACCTTTTATAGTGAAGTATTTAGCTTTGTCAAAATTAATATCTTCTTTATCTACAAGTGCTAATTCATCATTCGCTATATTATATTTTCCATCATATATCATAAGTGTAGCTATAGCTAAATGATCAACTAGAGCGTTTTTCTCTTTTGCAATAAGAGATGTTGTTATGGAAATTAATAATAATATTTGTATAAATTTTTTCATCTCTTATCCTTAATTAAACGATATTTTTTGTTTAGCCCAAACTTTTACGGGCTTGCCTTTGTAACGAGCAGGAGTAAATCTCCATGATCTTACGCCGTTTAAAACAGTATTATCAAATATACCCTCAGGTTCAGATTCTATAACTTTTGCAAGTTCAATCGAGCCATCTTTGCCTACAAGTAAATTGACAATTACATAACCTTTAATCGAGTTTTTCGCAGCAGCTTCTGGATACTCCATAGGTTCCCTAGATGATACTTTAGGTTTAGAATCCACACTTCCCTCACTCATAACAGTATCTTCTACCATGTCATCTAAAAGATCTTTTGAATCTCCCGTTATACCTTTACTTGCAAACTCAGGAATGTTCATAGAAATTCCACCAAGCATATTCGATAGATTTGGCGGTGGTGCTTTTGGAGTTTGTTTTTTTGGTTTAGGTTTTGGTTTAGGCTTTGACTTTTGATTTACTTGTTTCTTTTGTTTTTTTACTTGTACAATTCGGCTTTTTGCCTTATCTTTGTCCTTTTTTTCATCAACATTTTTATTAAATGAGATAACAAGGACTACCATTAGCAAACCACCAAGTATCATGCTCAAAGAAGCGTATAATGGTCTCATCTTGGCACTATAAATTTTTTTAGCCATTATAGTTTTATCCTATCTCTTTTGTAGTCGATACGGCTACATCTACAGCACCGCTTTGTTTACACTCATCAATTACGTCTATAAGAGAATCAACGGGAATCTCTGTATCGGTTATTACTAGGACTGCTTTATCTATAGAGCTTCTTAACATATCTCTTAGTTTGCTTTGAAGTGCCCAGATTTTTACCGATTGATTGTCTATGTATATTTCACGATTATTATCGATATATACACGGATAACTTTCTCATTTGACAAAGAAGCAGAAGCAGCTGATGGACGGTTGATATCTAGTTTCATATCTTTAACAAAAGTAGTAGTAACCATAAAAAATATTAAAAGAATAAAAACCATATCGATAAGTGGAGATACATCTATATTATCTACATTTTGCTCTTTTTTTCTTATTCTCATTTGTTGTCCTTTGTACATATAATGTCAGTAATTTGCTCAAATTCAAGGGCAAATCTGTGTTGTTTTTTTTCTAATATACGACCTATTATAAGTCCCGGCACTGCTACAACGAGACCAAGTTCAGTTGTAAAAAGTGCTTTAGATATACCACCGGATATACTTGCACCTTGAGAGAATATAGCACTGTTTTGAAGTGCGTCAAATGTCTCTATCATTCCCATAACAGTTCCAAGCAGTCCAATAAGTGGAGCAAGGACTACTATAGTTTTAACTAAGGTTGAATACTTTTTTATAACTATGTTATATTCAAACAGTGCATCTGTTATATAGTTTCTAGTATTTTTATTTATATCTTTTGCTTCATTGTAAGCTTTTAATGCATCTGATACTGCATAGTCTAGTAAACCTTTAAACTCTTTGTCACTTCCGCGTTGTTCATGTTTTTCAACTAAACGTCTAACATTTCCCATAGTTCCACGATGTAGTGTTAAGTATCTGTAACCAAGCCCATACCAAAGTAAGAGGTTTAGCACAAATAAAACCCACATAACCAAGCCGCCTTTGTTCATAAAAAGGGCGAAGAGTTCTATGTTTTGTGCAATGAACTCAAACATTACGCGTTATGTTTCTCATATAGGTTAACTACATGAAGCGCACTTTGCTCCATTGAGTCTTTAATGCTGCTCGCCCAGCCGCTCAGTAGGTTTCCAAGTAGTAAAAGTGGAATTGCCACGACAAGACCAAGCATAGTTGTTACTAGTGCTTCGGAAATACCGCCACTTAAAAGTTTTGGATCACCTGTACCATGAACAGTGATTATGTCAAATGTGGATATCATACCAGTAACAGTTCCAAGTAGACCAAGCAGAGGTGCAACTGCTGCCAAAACTAGGATAAAACTACCAAATCTGTCAAGAGCCGAACTTTCGTTTAAGATGTTCTCCATAACAATATCTTCAATATGCTCACGGTCTCTTTTTATATTTCTGAGTGTTGCACGTATTACCCTTGCAGTTGAACCTTTAAAGTCTTTTATAGCTTCATATGCATCTTCGCCTTTACCGACTTCAAGTTTACTTGATACTATTGCTGTGATTTGTTTAACATTTGTACCTGCACCAATTAAGAATATAACTCTCAGTACCAAAAGTAATAAACCAAATGCACCAAGCCCAAGAATTATATAACCGATAACTCCGCCACCTTTTATAGTATCACCTAGAGTTTTTTCCTCTCTATACTCTACATCTTTGTCAAGGTTTTCAAAAACAAAAATATCAAGTTGTTTTGGTGTTTCTTTGTTGTATAAGGCTCTTGCACTTGCTTCGCTACCAAGTTTGTTCCATAATTTATATTCACCGTTACCTGCTGGAGCCAATGCACCGCTTGCCTTTGTTGAAATACCGTATGCGGCAATATTCCCAACTTTTACAAGTTCACCGTGAGCGATAGTCCCATCAAGAAGATAAAATTTTCCATACTCATTACGAACACTAGAAAGTGTCTCATAAAGTTTTTGTGAGCTTAAAAAAGCTTTTTTTAGAGTATCTACTTTAGAGACAGCATTTTCATCTATTTTGATACCGTACTCGTCAAGTGATACTTTTGCTTGAATAATTACACTGTTGATAATCTCTGTATTGCTTGTTTTATCGCGTAGGTGTTCATTTGCTTTTTCTATTTCATGTTCTTTATTCTTTAAAGTTTTAGATATTGATACAAATTTATCCTGTTTGTTTTGAACCTCTTTTTTTGCTTTGTAAACTTCATTTGCTTGAGTTTTACGTTCTGATTTTAAGCGTTTTTCAAGTGCATTTTTTTGTGCTTTTAAAAATGTAAACTCTTTTTTGTATGCATTTGAGAGTTCATTTGCTTGTAAAGTGGCTATAGAAAAGATAGCAAAAAAAATAAGACTGATTAACTTCATTATTTATCTCCTTTAAGAACTAAAGCATTAGGTATAGAAAAATATCCCGTACGTATTTGCTTGTTAAGCGCATCAAAAAGAGAGTTGATTTTTTTCACATCTTCTTCATTTGATACAACTTTATAAGAGTAAGAGTTATTCTCTTTTATTACATAGCCTACACGCTTGTCAGGAGCTTGGAAATAAAGCATGATTGAACCCAGTTTTGCTATTTTTGCAAGAATTTTTTTATCCTCAAGAACTATATGTTGTTTAAACAAACCTATCTCTTTCGTAAGACGGATGTTATCATCATAACTTGCCCATAAAAGTGCAATAGCACGCTCTGATGTTATTGTATTTTCATCTAAGTCATTTTGAATTTTTTTAATAGCACTAAGACGTTGTTGTATTTTGAAAGGGATTCCGAATTTAATTGAGTTCTCAAGTTTATTATAAACTTCGTTTATAAGTGGTCTTAATTCAAAATTGTCTGTAGTGGTGTTAGCTATTTTAAGTTTTATTTTTTGTAGTTCTAACTCAGCTAGTTTTATAGATGTAGATTTACGGTTGATTTGTGCATCTGTATCTGCACTTTGGAGTGCTAGAGATTTCATTTGAGCTTTATACGACTCTTTATTTTCATCTATTTGAGTATATAAAGATTCAACATCTCCACGCAGTTTCATAATCGACTTTACCATATCTTCATCATTATTGGCATATAGAGATGTAGATAAAAAGGCAGCTAGTGTTAAAGAGACTAAACTCTTTGTATGTTTCGTAAACATATTCGCTCCATAATTATAATTTAGCGAATTTTATAGTGCTTGGATTACAGTTGTGCTACTAAAAAGTGACAATTTGGTTACAGAAAAATGTGGAGTTTGTATTTACAGGCGAGAGCCTGTAAATAGTAGGAAAATATAGTTATTTTAGATTTACATCTTTAAAGCTTAATGTAGCTTTTTGGTCTGCTGTCATTGCACTTTTAACACGAACATCAGCATGACCTTCATTAGCACCGACAGTTACAAAACCATTAACAAAAGTAGGAGCAGTTGAGTCATCTTTAATATAGATACCACCTTCATCAGAGTCGTCAT
>JAPHSI010000261.1 GCA_026193155.1 Sulfurimonadaceae bacterium
TAAGTGGAGATAAAATAAGTGATGAAGCTAAAAAATTTGCCAAAGAACTATTAGAAGGTTAGGGATGATAATTGATACTCACATACACTTAGATGATAATAGATATAAAGATGATTTAGAAGACGTAATAAACAGGGCAAAAGAAGGCGGTGTTGAACGTTTCATAATTCCCGGTGCGGATGCAAATACTTTGGAATATGCTGTGGAAATAGCCGAAAAATATAGTGATGTATACTTCGCTATAGGTATACATCCATATGATTTAGATGGCTTTGACGAAAAAATATTTGAACAGTATGTAGGGCATAAAAAATGTGTTGCTGTAGGAGAATGTGGGCTTGACTACTATCGTCTTGATGGTACAAACGAAGAAAAAGATTTAGAAAAAGAAAAACAAAAAGAAATATTTATAAAACAGATAAATATTGCAAAAAAATACAAAAAGCCATTGATTATTCATATAAGAGATGCATCGCAAGATTCTAAAAAAATCTTACTTGAAGAAAATGCAGGAGAAGTAGGTGGCGTACTACATTGTTTTAATGCCGATGAGCAACTTCTTAGTTTAAGTAAGGAAGGTTTTTATTTTGGGATAGGTGGTGTAGTTACATTTAAAAATGCAAAAAAACTGGTAAATGTGTTACCAAAAATACCAACTGAAAAATTATTGGTTGAAACAGATGGTCCATATTTAACCCCAACGCCTCATAGAGGAGAGAGAAATGAGCCTATATATACAAATTTTATTGTAGATAAAATATCTGAAATCCTTAAAATAGAGCTTTTTGAAGTTAAAAAAATAACAACGCAAAATGCTTTAAAACTTTTTTTTAATTAAATTAGGGTAGAATGTAGCTTTTATTTTATACATAAAGTTAGCTAAATTGAAATATTTTTTACTACTACTGATACCGTTCACGCTTTTTGGTAATCTAAATTATGCTTTTAATCATAATGAAGAGATTAAAATATTAGATTCTTTTGATATTGAAACTTCGTTTCTTCTTGATAAAGAACTTAATGATATGCGAGTTAGAAATTCTCAAGTATATAGAAGTAAGCACTTTTTTCACGCTATGGATCATGCCTATATCTATATACCTGCGGTTAAAAAAGTTTTGGCTCAATATAATATTCCACCAGAATTTTTATATTTAGCGATGGCTGAATCTAATTTTTCTAATAGAGCTTACTCAAAAAAAAGAGCTGCGGGCTTATGGCAGTTTATGCCGGCTACAGGAAAAAGCTTTGGTCTTAAAATAGACGAATATGTTGATGAAAGGCGTGACCCCATAAAATCAACAAAGGCGGCAGCTAAATATTTATCATCATTACATAAAAGATTTGGTAAATGGTACTTAGCAGCTATAGCATATAATTGCGGTGGCGGAAGACTAAGTAAAGCTATTAGAAAAGCAGGCAGTGATGATTTAAGTATTTTACTTAACAAAAAGAAAAAATATCTTCCACGCGAGAGCAGAATGTATATTAGAAAGATTGTGTCTTTTGCACTTTTAGGAAATGATGATAAGTTTTTATTAGAGAGTGAATATGGACATATTTTAAATCGTGCTAGTGCCTTTTCTATGTCAACAATAAAACTTCCAAGTGGAGAGTCTCTTAAAAGAGTTGCAAAAACAATTGATTTGCCACTTAAAACACTAAAAAAATTAAACAGACACCTGAAGTATGATTTTGTTCCACCTTATAAGAAAGATTATGAAATTTATATCCCGTATGTAAAGATAAATGATTTCAAACAGAAATACACCAGAGACTCTGTAAAGAATATATATAAAATTCATGTTGTTTCTAATGGAGACAACCTATCGTATATAGGGAAAAAGTATGGTGTACCCTATAAAGTTATTATGGATTTTAATAATTTAAAACACTCACGTTTAAAGCTAAAACAAAAACTTATTGTACCGATTGATTTAACTTCAAAAGCTAAAAAAATTAATACGAAACATTATTATTTAGTTAAAAAAGGCGATACTCTTGAATCTATATCAAGATCTCATAAAGTTAGCATAAAAAACCTGCAAAGACAAAATAGATTAAGCGGCAGTTTAATCAAAGTTGGGGAGAGACTAAAAATATATGAATAAATTTTTTTTCTTATTTTTAGTTTTAATATCATTATTCTTTAGTGCTTGTAGTACAAGGGGTAAGGGTGTATATAGGACATATAGTGAGCCAAAATCGTATTCGTATAAAAAATCGGCTCATTCATCAAAAATAGATAAAAAAACTTATTCACATCCTACAATGAAACCATATGTTATTCATGGGAAGAGATACTACCCAAGTGTAGTTGAAGTGGGCGATGAATACAAAGGTATAGCAAGTTGGTATGGTCCTGATTTTCACGGAAAACTTACTTCAAACGGCGAAACGTATAATATGCATGATATGACAGCTGCACATAAGACATTTCCTATGAATACAATTGTAAAGGTAGTGAATGTTGAAAATGGACTCTCAACAGTTGTTCGTATAAATGATAGGGGACCTTTTGTCGGTACAAGGATAATAGATCTTTCAAATGCAGCTGCACATAAGATAGCAATGGTTGACAAAGGTACAGCTTCCGTAAAACTAGAAGTTTTGGGTTTTCAATCCAAGGGTAGTACAACTATTGAATCTAAAGAGAAATTGAATACTGTTCCTCAGGAATCAGAAGTTGCCGATTATGCTATACAGATAGGTTCTTTTTCGAAATTTGATGGTGCTATTAAGACCCAACAAAAGTATAATGGTTTAGATGGTTATGAAACTGTAATAAAAGATATAAACAATGGTTCTTCAAGAGCATTTAAGGTATGGTTAAAAGGTTTTAGAAGTGAGAAAGAGGCCAGAGACTATAGAGCTTCTTCAGAGTTCCAAAATTCATTTATTGTAAGGGATAATTAATGATTACAAAAACAAGAAAAACAAAAGAAACAGATATTAGTGTATCACTTAATTTGTATGGTGAGGGGAAAAATAATATAAATACGGGTGTTGGTTTTTTAGATCATATGCTAGAGAGTTTTTCAAAACATTCCCTGATTGATTTAGATATTAAATGTATAGGGGATACTCATATTGATGACCATCATAGTGTAGAAGACGTAGGCATAGTATTGGGTTCTCTATTATCTGATGCTTTATATCCTGCAAAAGGTATTTAAAGATTTTCAAACTCATCTGTTGTAATGGATGAAGCTTGCGTAGAATGTGATATGGATTTGAGTAATAGACCATTTCTAGTATATGAAGTTGAAGTTTATGGAAAAGTTGGAAATTTTGATACTGAGTTAGTAGAAGAGTTCTTTCGTGCTTTTATTCTTAATGCGTCTATTAGTGCTCATATAGTTCAAAAACGTGGCAAGAACAAGCATCATATTATAGAAGCAGCATTTAAAGCTGTTGGTGTATCTATCCGTAGAGCAATAGCTAAAAATGATAGAATTGGCATACCGAGTACGAAAGATATGTTATGATAAGACTTATCGTTTTAGATGTGGATGGTTGTCTTAGTGATGGGACATTAACATATACTTCAGATGGACTTGAGAGTAAAAATTTTAATGTAAAAGATGGATTAGGGATAAGTTCATGGATTAAAATAGGTAATTTTGCGGCAATTATAACTGGCAAAAACTCACCTATGGTTGAACGACGTGCTAGAGAATTAGGAATAACACATTTTTATCAGGGAATTAAAGATAAAGACAGAGTTATTAAAGAACTAATAGATGAGTTGGGTTTAAAAAAGTATGAAGTAGCAGCTATAGGTGATGATTTAAATGATTACAATATGCTTCAACATGTCGGAAGAAGTTTTACTCCTAATGACGGGGTTAAAGAGATTAAAGAAATCGTAGATACGGTTTTATCATGTAAAGGCGGTCAAGGTGCTGTAAGAGAGATGATAGACAGTATTGTAAAAGACAATAATCAACAAGAAGATTTTTTAGGGATTTGGCTGTGAATATAAATATCTTTTTATTTATAGTCATGATTGGCTTATCTATGATATACTTTTTATTTAAACCAATGAATTTTAAGCAAACACAAGATAAAGAGATAGCTCAATTTAGTTTAACAAACTTCACTCTAAATGAACTTGACAAGAGTGGGTTAATAACTAAAATGAATGGTGATGAGGCTATTAGATATAATGATAGGTATCTTGTAGAAAATATAAATTATACAGATAACACAAAAGAATTTTTAGCAAATATGAAAGCTAAAAAAGGTCTATATAAAAAAAATATTGTATATTTAAACGGTGATGTGAAATTTAAAAGAGAAGATGGCGTTAGATTCTTTTCTCAAAAAGCTACATATAATAAAAATACTGATGTTGCTTCAAGTGATGTTGAATATGTAGCTTATATTGGTGAAAACTATGTAACCGGTGACAGTGTCACTCTTGATAATAAAAACAATATAATTAAATCAAAAAATATATACGCTATATATAATTTAGAAGAAAAGAAGAAAAAATGAAACTATTTTTAATACTGTTAATAGGTATATCAATTTATGCAAATGAGTTAAAAATTAAAGCTAATTCCTTTGAGTCAGATCAAAAAAAAGGTGTGTCAATATTTAGTGGAAATGTTAATATACTAAGAGAAAGTGATGAAATAAACGCATCTAAAATAACTGTTTATACTGATAGTAAGAATGAACCTATAAAATATTTAGCTGAAGGCAATGTGTCTTTTCATATTACAACTCAAGAAGGAGCTCAATATAAAGGTTATTCTCAAAAAGTTATATATGTTCCTTTAACTAAAGAATATCTATTTTATGAAGATGTCCATATAAAACAGCTTGGTGAAAAGAATGAAATAATTGGAGATGAAGTTACAATAAAAACTGTTGAGGGTAAAGCTAAAGCGAAAAGTAATACTAATAAACCGGTAATTATGATTTTTGATATAAAAGAAAAGGAAGAAGGGGAGAAAAAATGATAGAGATTGTTGACTCTAAGTTTGTTATCTCTGCTCCAGATATAAAAAGTGTACCAGACTCTCAAATTCAAGATGAAATTGTTTTTATGGCCCGTTCAAACGTTGGCAAAAGCTCACTTTTAAATGCATTGACAAATCATAAAGGTTTAGCAAAGGTGTCGTCGTCTCCGGGAAAAACAAGATTAATAAACTATTTTGACGTGACATTTATAGATAGAGATTCTACTGAGAAAAAATTTGCAAAATTTGTAGACTTGCCTGGTTTTGGCTATGCAAAAGTATCTAAAAGTATAAAAAGTGACTGGGAAAAAAATTTAACAGATTTTATTTCAAAACGTCATAATATAAAAATTTTTATTCATCTTATAGACTGTAGGCATCCTAATTTAGATATTGACAAATCTGTTAGTCAATTTTTAATAGAAAACTCTAACGAAACTCAATATATATTACAAATTTTTACAAAAATTGATAAATTAAATCAGAAAGAGCAAAATAAATTAAGACGTGAATTTCCTGAAGCATTGATGGTCTCAAGTTCTAAAAAAAGAGGTTTGCATAAAGTAAATAATTTAATATATAAAATATTAGAGGATTCAACAGATAATGATTGAATACAAAAAAGCAAAACTTAGTGATATAGCTTCAATGCAAAAACTGGTAGCTCCAGAAGTTGAGTCTGGAATTATTTTGGATAGGGCAGATGATGAAATAGCTACTAATATTCGCTCATACACTTTAGCTATAAATAAAAATGAGTTAGTTGGTTTTTGTGCGCTTCATGTGCACTCTGCTTCTTTGGCGGAAATAAGATCTTTAGTTATAAAAGACGGATTTAGAGGACAAAATATAGGTAGTGGTCTTATAAATAAGGTTTTACTTGAAGGAAATGATTTAGGTTTGCAAAAAGTATTAAGTTTAACGTATAAAAAGGAATTTTTTGAAAAGCTAGGTTTTGTAGAAATACCTAAAGAGTCCCTTCCCGAACATAAGATTTGGGCTGATTGTATAAAATGTAAACATTTTCCGGTATGCAACGAAGTATCTCTAATCAAAAATCTTTAACCCCTTTTATATATGTAGCACTTTTTGTGTTATATGAAGGGTTAAGTAGCATTTATCTTTTTTTACCTCCATTACTTGGTATTTTGTTTTTTTTATTTATTCAAGCCTTTAAAAAAGAAGATTTACTAGCAATCATACTTGTTGTGTTTTCAATTTTGGTTTTTGAGAGTGAAAAAGGGTATCTTCTTTTTACTGCAGTAATCTATTTTGCGCTAACTTTAAAATTGATTATGCCAAAAATTGAACAAAACTTTAATTGTAAGGTTTGTGTAAATGTGTCTATTGTTTTACTAGCATATATTGGATTTTATTTCTTTTCTTCATTGCTCTCAAGTATATTTTTATTACCTATGCCGGCAATAAATTATTATGTGATTTACTATATAGTAATTGAATTTTTAATAGTGAGTATTTTATGAAAGTCAAATTTATTCTTTTTATATTTGTTTTAGTTTGGATAACATTGATTATTAGAGTATTTGTTCTTGCTGTTGAATCAAATTCTTATTATGAAAAACTTTCACACAGCAATACAATAAAAACAGAGAAAATCGCACCTGTGCGTGGTGAAATTACAGATAATAAGAATAGACCAATAGCAATTAACAAGCTTGGTTTTAAAATACAGTTAAAACCACATTTAACTTTGAAAAAAAATGAAAAAATATTTAATAACGAACTTGATAATTTATTGGCATTATTGCCAGGTTTAAATAGAGAAGATATTATAAGTACGTACAAAAAACAAGACTCTTATTATAATCATGACTTTATAGATATAGTAAATTTTATCTCTTATAATGAAATTATGCCTGTATACACGAAACTAAATCTTAGAGAAAACATAAAAATAGTTTCGGCTCCTAAAAGATATTATCCATATGGGAGCATCGCTGCTCATACAATAGGTTATGTGTCACGAGCTAATATTAAAGATATAAAACATGATAACCTTCTAAAACTAATTGGTTATGTAGGAAAAAGTGGTATAGAAAACTTCTATAATACTTATCTGCAAGGTGAAGCAGGAAGTAAAACAGTTAAAGTAAATGCAAATAATCAAGTAATAAAACAAATTTCATATGAAAAAGCTCAGGAAGATAGAAAACTTGTTTTAAATATAGATATTAAGTTGCAAAAATATATATCATCACTATTTAAAGATCAAGCTGGGGCTGTTGTAGTAATGGATGTTGAGGGTAGGGTGCTTAGTGCAAGTAGTTTTCCTGAGTATGATTTAAACACATTTGTTAGTGGTGTTTCTCACAAAGAATGGAATAAATTATCTACAAGTTTAGATAAGCCTTTTACAAATAAAATTACTCATGGATTATATCCTCCTGGTTCAACTATAAAAACGGGTCTTGGACTTGTATATATAACCAATGAAATAGGTTCATATTGGACTGTAGATTGCGATGCTGCTATGCCGCTTGGAAAAAGGGTTTTTAGATGTTGGAAAAAAAGTGGGCATAAAAAAACAGGTATAATTAAAGCTATTCGTGAAAGTTGTGATGATTATTTTTATAAGGGTAGTTTACTTGTTGGAATAAAAAAAATGAGTGAAGGGTTAAAAAGATATGGACTTGGTCAAAAAACAGGAATTGATCTCCCAAATGAATTTATTGGGACAGTACCTTCACGTGAATGGAAGAAAAGAAAATTTAATAAACCTTGGTATATTGGTGAAACAGTAAATACTTCAATTGGACAAGGTAATTTTTTAGTTACTCCAATACAAATGGCGCAGTTCACAGCTCTTATGGCAACCTCAAAATTACCTACTCCATTTGTAGCTAAAAAAATCGGAGATACTGAACTAAAACCAAATATACAAGATGTTCTAAACGAAGAAGAGCTAAAAAAACTGCCTATTATTCAAAAATCTATGTATGAAGTATGTAATTATCCTTATGGTACTGCAACGAAATATGTAAGCTCTAAAATTAAAATTGCAGGCAAAACTGGTACGGCACAAGTTATTGGAATTTTGCAAGATATTGAAGATAGGGAGCTTGAACATGAAATGGAGTATTATACACGTTCTCATGCATGGTTTACAACTTATGGTCCTTATAAAAATCCTCAGTATGTAGTACTTGCTTTAGTTGAACATGGTGGGCATGGTGGTAGTGCTGCAGGTAAGATTGTATCAAGTATTTATGATAAGCTAATAGAAATGGGCTATATTAAACCATAATAAGAAACTTGTTATTTATACAATAGCATTTTCTTAAGAAATACCCTAAAGGGTACTTTCTAAAGAAACTTGTCGTTAAGCGACTGCGTTTTGAATAAATAAGGCAAGAACTGTCAAAAGAAAAATTCCACCTGCTTTATTGTATAGTCTATTTGCAATTATAAATAATAAAGTAAGTGATGCCCCTATCATAATGAGCATATCAAATTGAGTGGCATTTAAATCAACATTTAATGGTCTAACAAGGGAAGCTGCACCTAAAACCATGGAAAAGTTTGCAACATTAGAGCCTATGATATTTCCTATGCTCATCTCAGCTGAACCCTTTTTAAGTGCTACAAGCGATACAACGAGCTCAGGTAAACTTGTACCAAGTGAGATTAAAAATATACCTATTATCCATTCGCTAATACCAAAATCTCTTGCTATATTAGCACCACTGTCAATTACAAAATTTGCACCGCCTATTGTTAATGTAAATCCTATGATTAAAAGGATAATCGTTTTTGTCCAATTGAACTTCTCTTTTAAGCTTTCATCAATTTCGCTTTCTAGATCATCTTTCGAAGATGTAAATAAAAATATAATATACGATACCATTACCAGAAGATACAAAACACCGTCAATTCTGCTTATTTTTCCATCTTGAGACATTAAAAAGAAAATAATAACAGGAACAATAACCCATGCACTGTCTTTTGCAAATAAATCACGCTCTGTAGTCATCTTCTTGGCTAAAATAAATACAGTACCTAGAACTAGAGTTATATTGAATATTACACTACCTACAACATTCGCAACAGCCATATCGCTTTTATTTGCACCGGCGGCCATCATAGATGCTGCCATCTCCGGCAAACTTGTTCCAAAAGCAACTAGTGTTGCACCAATAACAAAATGAGATATATTAAAATGAAGGGCGATTCTTTCGGATTCTTTTATAATAAAATCTGCACCGTATATCAATGCTGCCATAGCAGCAATAAAAATTATGAAATCCAACTATTATCCTTCTGTTCTTATAATTAAGCTATTTGGTAAATTGAATTTTTCAATAATATTTTTTTCTTGAAGCCTCATTTCACCATTATCAACTTCATGATCAAAGCCTAGCAGATGCAACAAACCATGAATAAAAAGCAGTGCAAGCTCATCATCTTCAGTATGTCCAAATTCTTCAGCTTTTTGTTTAACATGAATATATGATATTATAATACTACCAAGTGGTGCCATAGGCATATCTTCATATGGAAAGCTCAAGACATCAGTATCTTTATCTATCCCTCGATGTTCTTTATTTATAATTTTTATATCTTCATTTGTTGTAATTATTAATTCTATGTGCTTATTCGTAAGTGATGAAGCAATTTTATTTAAAAAAATTTCATTAATGCTCAAAGGGGTTTTATTTTCTAATTCAATCATAAATCGAATTATATCAAAAAATTCAACCTGTTAAATTTATACTGTTACCAATACCTGTTTTTTGTGCAGTAACTTGTTTTGACTCTTCACTAGCTTGCTGAGTTTGCGTTTGAACTTGCTTTTCTTCTTCAACAGCTTTTTTTGTTGCAGCTTCTTCTTGTTTTACAGCAGAAGTATTTTGACTTACACCTGAGACTTCCATAACAAATCCTTTTATGCGTATTTGTAAGATTATATATCTATTTATATTTAATCAAGATTAAAAATATATGTTAAAATTCTTTTATGAGAAATATAAACAATAAAAAAGCAGTATGTGTAATGAGTGGGGGAATGGATTCAACTTTAAGTGCATATATGAAAAAAAATGATGGATATGAAATTATAGGTGTCCACTTTAACTATGACCAAAGAACACAAAAAAAAGAATTGGAATCTTTTTATAAAATTTGTAAAGATTTAGATGTAAAAGAAAAATATGTATTAGACCTTGATTTTTTTAAACAGCTTGGTGCATCTGCATTAACAGACAAAAGTATAGAAGTGCCTACTAGTGGAATAGAAGATGGTGTGCCTGTTACATATGTACCATTTAGAAACGGGATATTTTTAAGTATGGCTGCAGCTATCGCTGAAAAAGAGGGTGCAGAAGTTATAAGCATAGGTGTTGTTGAAGAAGATAGCAGCGGTTATCCGGATTGTAGGTTTGAATATATAAAAAGTATGCAACAAAGTATTAATCTCGGCACAAAAGATGAGACAAATATATCTATAGATATGCCTTTGGTTAAGTTGAAAAAATCACAGATAGTTCAAGAAGCAGTAAAACTAAAAGTACCGCTTGAATTAACTTGGAGCTGTTACAAAAACGAAGATAAGGCTTGCGGTGTCTGTGATAGCTGTAGACTAAGATTAAACGGTTTTGAAGTAGCAGGGGTAAGTGATCCGATACCTTACGAATAAAATAGACTATAATGGTTTAGATATTACCCATATTTGCAAACCAAAGTTAAAAAACAGCTATATTAGTGTTAGCAAAGAAGGAATTGTGCTAAAAACACCTATAGTTTCCAGCTTTTACATAAACAACTTACTAAGTCAGAAACAAAAATGGATAGAAAAGAAACTTCTTGAGATTGAAAATAGAATTTATGTAGATAAAAATATACCAGATGAGAAAATAGCAAAAAAGTTTTTAGCATCCAGGGTGGACTATTTTTCAAAAATGATGAACTTAGATTTTTCAGAGTTGAAATTTAGAAAAATGAAGAGAAGATGGGGTAGTTGTGATTCTAAAAAAAGAATTACTCTAAATACATATTTATATAATACATCCAAGGAACAGATAGATTACGTCGTAGTACATGAACTGGCTCACTTAGTCCATATGAACCATTCAAAAGAGTTTCATTCACTTGTAGATAACTATATAGCGCATTCGAAGTCTATACGGCAACAGTTCTACATATTATAAACAAATTATCTTTCGTTTATAAAGTATCCTAAACTAACATCACTCCATTCTTTAGATAATGCTAAATATTTTCTCACTTCTTTATAAACTAGTTCAAAATCTTGATTTTTTGAGCTAAGTTCACTTAAAACTTCATTCAAAGCTTTTTTTCCTGCTTCAATAACATCTTTTGGAAATTTTGAGAGTGTTACATCCATTGATTTTAATTTTTGAAGTGCTAAAATATTTTGTGCATGAAACTCATGTGTCATGTTTGAGTTTAGCTCACTTGTAGCTACTTCTATCATAGCCTTATGCTCATCAGCCAGTTTTTCCCAACTTTGTTTGTTAAAAGTAAGTTCTAAAATAGAACCAGGTTCATGCCAACCGGAATAATAATAAGGTGCAACTTTATAAAAACCCATTTTTATATCAAGTGCTGGTCCTACCCATTCTGTTGCATCTATAACCCCACGTTCCAAAGATGTATATATTTCACCTGCTGGTAGTAAAATAGGGTTTACACCCATTTTGGCAAGAACTTCACCGCCAAGGCCAGGTATACGCATTTTAAGACCATTCATATCTTTAAGAGAGTTAATAGGTTTTCTAAACCAGCCACCCATCTGAATATTTGTATTTCCACCTAAAAATGGATATAGATTGTATTTAGCATATTGTTCACGCCAAAGCTCAAGACCACCACCGTAAAGCATCCATGAGTTGATCTCTTCAGCCGTAAACCCAAACGGTATACCGCTATATAATGAAAAGGCAGAATTTTTACCCTTCCAATAATACGGACCTGAATGAAAAGCATCTATCTGACCACTAGAAGCCGCATCAAATACGGCAAGGGCAGGGACCAGTGTATTTTTGGCATATATTTTTATATCTAAGCTGCCACTACTTATTGTCTTAACTCTAGCTGCAAAATTGTCTACACCTGTTCCCATTATTGGAAAGTGTGCAGGCCAGCTAGTTGCTAGTTTTATAGTTGTTTTTTTATTTTTATTTATATTTACACGCTTATGGGAAGTTTCACTTTTCTTTGGGTGCTTAGAATAGTCAATAGCTTTTCTATCGCTTTCATTACAGCCTGATAATGCTATAGCAGCTGTACTTACACCTGTAGCTGCTAAAAAATCTCTTCTATTCATAGTATTCCATCCTAAAATTCCAGAGTTAGTTGACCAGTCTGTTTTGCTTGTTTTTGTTCAAGTATACCCTTATCAACACCTGCAATAAAAGCGAAGTTAAACTTATTTTCTTTTAGAATATTTAAAATCTCATCTTTCTCTTTGTATAAATATGTATTCTCATCCGGCTTTATTGAAGTTGTATATGGAAGGATATAAATTATATTCGCCCACGTAGCATGGTTTTGAAGATAATCAATTTCGACTTCCATTAAGTTTATATTTGATTCAAATATAAGGACATTATTGCTGGTTCCAAACTCTTTTATTTCAAAGTTTTTATTTGTAAAAACTGCTTCAAAGTGTTCAATAGTAGTAAACTTTTTTAGTTTATAGTTAACCTTTAGAGATTTAAAAATATTAAAAAGTTCTTGTAAATATGGAATAAAAAAGGGTGATATTAGTTGTCTCTCATAATATTTGTTTTCATAGATAAAAGATGTTTCAAAAAGTGTTTTCTCTATTATTGTTATCTCTTGCGAAGAGGTACTCGGTGCTGGTTTTTTATTTGCAAAAAGTCTTTGATCATTTAAAGTAGGGCTAAAAAGTATAGTGGATCTGTTTTCTATATGCCAAAGTTTTTTAAAAAGTTCTTGCGTATCTCCATAAACTACTATAAAATGATTGTCTGTAGAACAATTCATTGCTAATTTTAAAACTATTTCATTACACTCATAAGCAATAACTTCTTTTTCTATAAGTCTAAACCTCAAAAGTCTTTTAAGGGCATCGTCAATATTATCAGTTTGAATCCAAGCAATTTCATTATCTAATATTTCAGTCGGTGACTCATAAAAAATTCCATAAGCACCATTTTTTATTGCCTCTGGAATATCTTGAATATTTTTAACAATAAACAAATCACCGCGATTTACTTTATTTACGTTAAAAATTATATTTTCAAAATTACTCACACATGGATCACTCTTTAAAGAGGCATGTGTAAGTGCTAGTAGGTTTTCAAGCCTCATCCAATAGGAGTGCCGGCTTTTTTGGATTTTTCAGGACGAATTAGACATAAACCGTCATCATCTTTTGCTGCTAAAAGCATACCTTCTGAAAGCATACCCATAAGTTTTGCAGGTTTTAGGTTCGCAACTACACAAACTTGAGTACCTATTAGGTCTTCAGCAGAGTAGCTTTTTTTAATACCTGCTATGATTTGCCTAGGTTTATCCTCACCTAAATCAACCTGCAGTTTTAAAAGTTTCGAGCTTTTTGGTACGGCTTCACCTTCAACTATGGTTCCAACTTTTAAAGATGTTTCAAAAA
>JAPHSI010000034.1 GCA_026193155.1 Sulfurimonadaceae bacterium
CAAGTAAACGCGCACAGTTTTTAGAGTTTGGATGGTTATATAAGTCAGGTCCTGCAATTAGAGCAAATGTATCTTTTTTCTTAAGATTTTTATCTAACTCTTCCATAAAATCATCACCTGCACCTATTAAAGCTAGAAGAGCATTGTCATCAACAACTACCTCTTTTTCTACCTTTTTAGGTACCATCTTTTTCTTTTCTACTTCTACTTCTTCCTCTTCACCAGTCTCTTCATTAACTTTAGTTTCTTTAACCATCTCAACTATCTCTTCTTTAATAACCTCGGTTACGGTTACAGTTTTTTCAGAGTGGAAAGAACTTAAATATTCAGCTACATCTGCAGGAAGTTTTTCTTTATCGCCAAACAAATCAAGTACCAAATAAAGTGCAACCTCTTCTTGAAGCGGAGCATGTTCTACTGTCATAATAGATTTTCCAAGACCTTCGATAATCGGGTCTTTAACAGGGTGGAAATAAAGTCCTGCACCTTTGTTTACAGTCATAGAGTTATTAAGTGCATATCTAGCATTTGGGTTATCACTCTTAATTGCAGTACCTACCGATACAACAAAGTTTGAGTTATGAGTAGCTTTTAAGTCATTTCCATAAAGCTTAGTTCCACTTATTTCACTATAATTGTTTAAGAATGTCTGGAAAGCTTTTGCCTCTTTATTTACAAGCTTAGCTCCAGTTTTTTCTTTAATTTTCTGTAATATCAATGCTTCTTCATTTGTTATAGTAGAAGTGAATTCTATTGATTCAGCTTTGTTAACTGCTTCAACGGCAGCTGCAAATGCAGCTTCATCTTTACCTTCAACTCTATTTTCATAATCAAATGCATATCTACCGGCACCACAAAGTGATACATAGTTCCATTCATTCATTACACGGTAAATTTTCTTAGTATTATCAGCTATATTTGTGTGTTTAACATCATAAGATATCTGACATCCAGCAGAACAGTGACCACAAGTAGCAGGAATTTGTTCTAATTCCCATGCATTTGATTTATAGATAAAGTGAGTATCTACAAGTGCTCCAACAGGACATACCGCAGCACATTCACCACAAGATGTACAGTCAAGCATCTCTTCACCGCTTGTTAAACCAATAAGTGATTTATTAAGCTTGTTCCACATAGCATATGCATCTTTAGGCATAGTCTCTTTGTACTCTGCTTCTAATGCATCACCACCACGAGGTACAGTTTTAAGAGAGTTATCACCGATCATATCTTTACATACGGTCGAACATCTCTCACAAACTATACATAGACCCGGATCATAATGCAAGTGACCCCAGTCTTTTGCACTTCTGTCTACATCTTTAACAGTATAACTTTGAGAATCTACACCCATCTCTAAAGTATAGTTTTGAAGTTCACACTCACCACTTTGATCACAAACACCACACTGAAGCGGATGATTTACATCATATACTTCCATAATAGCACGACGTTCTTTTTCAATATTTTCAGTTGATGTCGTAATATTCATACCATCTTTACTTTTGGCATTACAAGCGTACACCTGTTTACCATCAGCTTCAACTAAACATATTCTACATGCAAGAGTCGGACTACATCTTGTTAAATAACAAATTGCAGGTATAAATATATCATTTGCGCGCGCTGCATTTAATATAAATTCACCTTCTGTAGTCTGTACCTCTTGGTTATTTATTGTAATTGTAATATTGCTACTCATTTATAACCTCTAATTTGACTTGTGTATATCTGTAAGATGCTGACTTTGCATCGACATCAAAAGTTGGATTGTATGCTACTGTACCTTTCATACGTCTATCCAGCTTAAAATTACGAGTAAACTCAACGCCATCTACACTAAACCTTACATTGTCTCCTGATTTGATTTTAGCTGCCATCGCAAACTGCTCTGATCCTATAAGTTCCGGCTTGTCTTTTAGTTGTTTACAATCTTTAGTAAACACATTAAAGTGACTTAACGGATTTCTAGAATAAACCACACTTCCGTTATATTCGGCAAGGTCATCTACCTCTTCTAGTTTTGGTCTTTTTCTATTTTTTATTGCTTCAACTCTATAACCACGATGAGCATTACCCATATTGTCATAGTAGTTATCTAAATCATCAAAAGCTATATCTTTAAAGCCAAGTTTAGATGTATAATCAATAATATTTTCAGATTTTAAACCTAAAGCATTAGCTATATCGTTTAACTCATAACCATCATAAGAAGCAGCTGCATTAAGCACAACTAAATCTTTATCAATATTTACAAAAGTTCCCTCTTGTTGATTTAGAGCAGGCATATCTAAATCGCCCTCGCCTTTTGCACTTAAAGTATAGTCGGCTTTTACATTGTAACCGATACTAAGTCCATCTTGTTGCTTATCTAAATCACAAATCATACTTACACCAAGCGTATTTGTAAGAGTCGGAACGATTAGAACTTTAAATATTTCATTTTTTTGTAAGTACCCTGCAATTGCTGCTATATTAGCTGAGCGAGGATGATTAATAACATCTTCGCCTAATACAAGTACAGGTTTGTTAACTCTTACATATTTTAGTTTCAGTACATCTAATTCTTCTTCAGATATGTTACTTTCACCACTTAAATAACCTAAATCTAGTGAATCAAAAAATTCTTCTTGGCTAGACTTATCTTCTACTAAAATATCTGCAAGCATTGCTAAAGCCGCTTCTTCACTACCGACTTCATTTTTAATGTATTGGCTTATTACATTTGCAATCGGTGTCTCTTCAATTGGATGAATCGTACTTACATACGCTTTATTGTATTTTACGGCTTGACTCATAGCGAATTTAACCATAGGGTTATCACTTTGAATAGAACAGCCTACACTTACAATAAAATCACTACCGCTTACATCTTTAAGAGTTGCATTGTATTGGGATATATTTGCAGTTGATGAAAAGTTTTCCATAAACTCTTGGAATTTTCTTGCTTCATCATTTACAAGATTAAATCCAAGTTTTTTCTTCAACTCGTTTAACAAATATGCTTCTTCATTTGTAATATTAGATGTAAAAATAACATTTTTGGCACTTCTAAAATTATCTAGCGCATCTGTAAATGAATCTGCATCTTTATTTAAAACTCTGTTTTCAAAATCAAAACCAAATCTACCAGCACCACAAAGGCTTGAGAATTCAAACTCATTTGTAACTCTTCTCACCGTGCCCTCTTTAACTTCATAGTTAAGTGAACATGCGCTTGAACAATGTGAACATGAAGATGGAACTTGTTTAAGCTCCCAAGCATTAGATGAGTATTTGAACTCCGTAGATGCCATAGCTCCAACAGGACATACAGATATACACTCACCACACTGAATACAGTTAGCTAAGTTAATGTCTATATGAGATTTATAACCACCCGGTTTGATAAATAATGCTTCATTTCCAACTGTCTCATTACAAACAACTGTACATTTTTCACATAATATACAAAGACCAGGATCATATGTATGAACACCCCATTTTTTCTTTTTACGTGACTGGTCACGTACAGAAAAGTTTTGTTCTGCTACACCGAACTCTAAAGTTTTGTTTTGCAATTCACACTCACCAGATTTATCACAAACACCACATTGAAGAGGGTGGTTAACATTATACATTTTCATAATGTTTTGACGCTCTTTATAAAGTGTATCTGAATCGGTTATAACTTCAATTCCCTCAACAGGAGGAGTGTTACAAGAGAGTACAAAACCATCTTGACCTTTTACTTCAATACTACACATACGGCAAGATGCACTAGGCGTTGCTTTTGGAAGATAACACATAGTAGGGATATATATCCCGTTTGCACGTGCTACTTCTAAAATAGTCTCACCCTTGTTAGCGCTAAATTGTTGTCCATTAATTTTAAACTTAATCATAACGCCTCCTTACTTTGCCACCATAGCGATATAGTAACAACGCATACAACGTTCACTTTCACTAATAGCTTGATCTTGTGTAAAACCGAAATTAACTTCGTCATTATTATATTTACGGATATTTACATCTAATACTTCAGATTTTTGACGAGGAACTCCGGCTAACCAACCTGTAATTTTCTCTTTTTTATCATAAACCTTCATCTTTCTTAGATGGTCTTCCATAATTTCTTCATCTGTAAGCGTAATCTCACCACCATTTTGTACATAACGGCTTATTACAGAAGCTGCACGTTTAGCTTGACCTACTGCATTAACAATTGTCATTGGACCATATTCACAATCACCTGCTGCAAAAATACCCTTGCGACTTGTCATATAATCTTTACCGTTTGTCTTAAGTGTAGCCCAAGATGTCATCTCTAAGTCCCACTCTTCAGGGAGGTGGCTAAATTCAGCACTTTGAGATACTGCCGGAATCAAGTAGTCTACTTCTATATTTTCTGTAGCACCCTCTATCTTGACTAACTGTGGACGTCCACCGTCAGGGTCTGGTACTAACTCAAATTTATCAACATCCAATGATTTTAAAACATCATTTTCATCATTCATTCTAGCTACTGCCGAGTGAAATATAAATTCTACGCCTTCTTCAACTGCCTCATGATACTCTTCATAGGTAGTGTTACGGATAATTGTTTTCTCATCACGACGATAAAGCATAATTACACGTTTTGCACCTGCACGGACAGAACAACGAACAACGTCCATAGACGTAAATCCACCACCTACACATGCAACTACTTTACCTGTTAAATCAACATGATCAGATGGAAGCATCTGCTGTTCTTGTACCTCTTTTGGAGTAGTAATATCAAACTTTTCATATAGATTTATCCAATCTAGAAAATCAATCGCACCCCAATAACCTTTTACTTCAGGACGTTCATTGTCACAACGAACTTTTTTAGATATACGAGTACCAGATGCAATCATAGTCGCATCGTAATCAGTCTCGAATTGGCGCATCTCATCAGCAGTAACTTTATGATTTAAAATAAAATTTACTCCTAAATCTTTTACAGCTTCAATATCTTTTTCATACTTAGCCCAAGGCATACGATATTCAGGTACACCAACTGTTACTTCACCACCTAAAACAGGTAGTTCTTCATAAACATCTACATCTACACCGTCAAGTGCTAAATAGTACGCTGTTGTCAGACCTGCAGGACCCGCACCTATTACAGCTACTTTTTTACCGATTGATGGTTTTTTCTTACCCTTACCAGGATGATAAAAACCTAAACCGTGATCAGTTTCATAATCGGCACCAAGACGTTTTAACTCCATAATAGATATAGGAGAATCAAGATTTGTTCTTCTACATTCATCTTCACACGGATGTGGACATACACGGCCACAAGTATGTGCTAGAGGCATAGTTTGTCTAGTTGCTCGTAGTGAATCATCTAATCTTAAATCTCTAACACCTTCAATATACGCAGGTATATCAACATGTGCCGGACATGCATCCATACATGGTGCTGTGATTTTAGCTATATAATCCACATCTTCATTGTAATGTTTTGATGGTTTCTGCTCATTTATACACTCTAAGAAAGTATCTTCAAATTGTGTCATCAAATCAAGTAATGGATTAGGTACTGTTTTACCAATCTCACACTTAGATGTAAGTTGCATAGACTTACAAACCTCTTTTAAGTGGTCCATATCTGCCATACTACCCTCACCACGAGCAATCTTATCTAATAAATCGTATAAAATACGCCCACCCCAACGACCGGGTGCACATCTTCCACACGCTTCAGAATACTCTTGGTATTGATGAGCGTACTCAGTTGCAAGTTTTACAACATCTACATCTTTATCAAATAGAGCTACACCATCCCAACCTATAAACGCTTTTGAAGAAGAGTGTTCATCATATTGTGCAGGTAAATCATAAGCTGATTCTTTCCAATCAGCTTCATCTTTACCGACATTATTGATTTGCTCTTCGCGCCACGTTGAGAAATATACTTTACTCAAAACTAACCCTTAACCTTTCTTAGCAACGATAGTCCAGTCAACTTCGTTGAATTTTAGTGAATTAAGAAGTTCATATCCACACTCTTTTACTAAATCAGCTGTGTTTTGAATAGGTGTGAAATCACCAATCTCAAATAAAAATATAGCTACTTCGCCTTGCTTGTGCTCATCCAGAATCTCTTTCATACGAGGTTCATAATTATCTTTTAGATGTCTAAGGTCATATCTTTTCATTATCTATCTACCTCACCAAATACAATATTTGTAGTACCAATGATTGATACAACATCAGGAATATAATGACCAGGTAACAGGTCTGTTAAAATTCCTGTATGCCAGAAT
This sequence comes from Sulfurimonadaceae bacterium, assembly GCA_026193155.1. GTDB lineage: Bacteria > Campylobacterota > Campylobacteria > Campylobacterales > Sulfurimonadaceae > Sulfurimonas. The sequence continues at coordinate 6,282 of JAPHSI010000034.1, forward strand.
GACGGCGCACGAAGTTTAAGTCTGTATGGGTAAGCTCCACCTTGAGAGTTAATAAAGAACCCAAGTTCACCTTTTGGTGATTCTGTCGGAACATAAACCTCACCAACAGGTGGACGCATACCTTGAGTCACAAGTACAAAGTGTTGCATTAATGAGTAATTTTGAGTCATAATATCTAGTTTTGGAGCCGATACATACTGAGGAGCATGAGCCATAAGTTCTGTTTGATTATTTTTAACACATTCATGGTACATATCTATTGTTTGATAAAGAATCTTTGCAGATTCTCTCATCTCTTCCATATAGATGCGGTAACGTGCAAAGTTATCACCCTTATCAGAGTAAGGAACGTTAAACTCAACTTCATCATAAAGTTCATACGGTTCTTCCTTACGGATATCCCATGCTACGCCTGAAGCTCTTAACATTGGACCTGTACAACCCCACGATAAAGCCATATCAGTATCAATTGTTCCAACCTCTTCCATTCTCATTAACCAGATACGGTTAGTGTCAAGTAGGTCTTCATAATCTTTAATATTTTCAGGCAATTTATCTAAAAATGCTTTTAGCTGAGCTATAAAAGTATCTTGAATATCTAGTGGAACTCCACCAATGCGGATAGCTGCATGAGTTAAACGAGCACCACAGTAACCTTCCATAATATCCATTAAATACTCACGCTCACGGAATGCAAATAAAAATACTGTCATAGCACCGATATCAAGAGCAGTTGTAGCTAACCAGAAAAGGTGACTCATTAAACGGTTAATTTCTAAAATCATCATACGGATAACTTTTGCACGACGAGGTACTTCAAGTCCTACAAGTTTTTCAACCGCAAGTGCAAAACCGTAGTTATTTGCAGATGAAGCAATATAGTCCATACGGTCTGTTGTCGGCATGAATTCATTATAAATCATGTTTTCGGCCATCTTTTCCATACCACGGTGAAGATATCCAACATCAGGATGTGCTTTAACGATTTGTTCTTGTTGAAGGTGAAGCATTAAACGTAACTGCCCGTGAGCAGATGGATGCTGAGGACCGAAGTTTAATACAAGTTCATTATCTTCTCTATCAAAAGTAATATTTTCAAAAAACGGCGTTAATCTATTTGTTTGTTGTGCCATATTTTACCACCTATCTTTGAGGATCATCAATAACTTTTGATGATTCTTTATCTAATTTTTTAATCATAAATACACCGCCGTCTTCTTGGTACGATTGCGTTTTATCTTTATTTTCTTCAACATCAGGATCCATACCTTTTGGTACTTCATGACCAAGACGCGCGAAACGCTCAGAATCATATCTGTCAACTTGAGCAGTATCACGAAGTTCAGGTCCTATAATGTCACGTGCTTCTTTTCCGTAAATTTTATCAACTTCATACCAAGCTGCAAATTCATCACCTTGAAGAGGATACGTTTTAAGAAGTGGATGTCCTTGCCAGTCGTATGGCATTAGGATACGTTTCATAAACTCATGACCGTTAGCTTCTATACCGAACATATCATACATTTCACGCTCACTCCAATCAGCACAGCGGAAAAGTTTTGATATAGAATCAACTGCTTGACCGTTTTTAATTGAATATTTTATACGGATACGTTTACGCTTAGACATACTTAACATCTGATAAAAGATTTCGAACTCATCACGTTGTTCTAAAAAGTCTATAGCACTCATCTCTGAGAGTTGAGTATATTCTAATTCATCTCTCATAAATTCTAAAACTTCGTAAATATCTGATGGATTAATCCATACAGTCATCTGCTCAACTTGAATAAAAGCTTCTTTTACATCAAATTTAGACTTAATAGCTGCTAAATCAGCAGAAAACACTTCGTCACTCTCTACATCAAACTTAGCTACTTGTGGAGCTTTCCAGTATCTGTCTGTGTAGTATGGTTTTGCTTGTACATTACCTTTTGGTTTATATGCTCTCATTTTACATTAACCTTTTAGCTTTTTGTGCACGACCTGCTTTGTTTGCACGAATTTTCTTTTGAAGTAACATTACACCGTACTGAAGTGTCTCAGGACGTGGTGCACAACCAGGAAGATATAAATCTACAGGTATGATTCTATCCGCACCTTGAACCGTTGCATATGTATTGAACATACCACCAGTATTTGCACATGAACCCATAGATATCACCCATCTAGGCTCAGTCATCTGATCATAAAGTCTTTTAATAAATTCAGCGTGCTTTTTCGTAAGAGTTCCCGCAACAATCATAACATCAGCTTGACGAGGAGAAGCTCTAAAAATAGTTCCAAAACGGTCAAAGTCATATCTAGATGCACCTGAAGCCATCATTTCAATACCACAACAAGCAAGACCGTACGTAAGTGCCCAAAGTGAGTTTGAACGTCCCCAGTTTACAATCTTATCGATAGATGTAAGTGCTACCGGTAAACCACCGTCTTGTGTGTAATTTATTTTATGTTGTGCCATTCAAGCGCTCCTTTTTTCCATGCGTAAACGAAACCGATTGCTAATAATCCTATAAACATTAACATCTCAGCTAAACCAAACCAACCTAAAGCTTTATAATCAACTGCCCACGGAAACATGAAGATAATCTCCACATCAAAAAGTAAAAACAGTAGTGCGAAAAGGTAAAACTGAGGTGAAAGTCTGTTTGGTTGTTTTGTAACTTCCGGTCCACATTCATAAACTGAAAGTTTTATCTTTTCACTATCTTTTGCCGCTAAAGCACGACTCGCAAGTCTTGCAATTATCGTAGTTCCTATAAATGCACCAAATGTGATTACAAATAGTACAAATACACCAAAATACGGATTTGCAGTAGTAATATGCTCCATCTAAGCTATCCTTATATTTGTCTTGTGATTTTCTAATTTTTAAGCTTAAAATTCTAAAAGCTAAACTATAGAAAAAACAGTTACTTGCACTATATCAAAAAGAGTATTAAATAAAGTTGTGAAGATAAATAAGAATGAAGTTGTGTCACAATTTGCAACACTAAAAAAATCGATATATCCGCATATGTGTAGAAAAGTAATGCTTTCTTATCATAAATATAAAATTATGGAATTTTTGTAACTATTCTAAAAATCCCATAACTTTTTCCGAGTCAAAATTTCCTGATTTTTCTTTATGGATTTCATCTATAAAATCCTGCATATTAAATATAGGTTCTTCCTCAACTGCTACTTTATAAGCCGTGTTTTTAACTATTAAGTTTATCTGTCCGCCAGAGAGTGGATAGTGAGCTAATTTTTTAATAGAAAAATCTTTTTCGTACGGTGCTTTTTTTGGAAGCATTTTTTCCCAAAGTTTTTCTCTTTGAGCTTCATTTGGTTTTTTAAACTCTATTTTATAATTAAAGCGTCTTGAGAATGCCTTGTCAATATTTTCAAGTAAATTTGTAGTAGCTATAAGCATCCCTCGAAAGTTTTCAATTTGCTCCAAAAAGATATTTTGCATCTGATTGTGCATCTGGTCTGAACCTGTTATGTTTCCGCTTGATCGTGAACCCAAAAACTGGTCAGCTTCGTTTAAAAGTAAAATAGGTTCTGTTTTTGTTTTTTCGGTTAAATCATAAAATGTATCAAATATCTTACGTACATTTTTCTCACTCTCCCCTACATACATTGAAAGAATTTTTGAACAATCAAATGCAAGAACCTGACGTTTAAGAGATTTTGCAAGTGAATATGCAGTCATAGTCTTACCTGTTCCCGCTGCACCGTAGAAAATAATACGAGCGTCAATTCCTCGTTTTTTATCTTTAATACCCCAATCTACAAGACGTGAAACCACCTCTTTATCAACCTGACGCATAAGATTATCTAGTGTAGCTCTTGTCTCATCACTAAGGACTACATCATCAAGTGTAGTGGTTGGCTCAACTAACTCAAAAATATCTTGTTCTTCTATAAGTGCGTTTAGTTTAAGACGTGTTACTTTTTTACTTTTATTTGGATGGATTATGCTTTGAAGAACATCATCAGCTATATAAAAAGCACGACTTATCCCGCCAAAAGGGTTTAGCATCTCTTCATAGTCAATAATTCCTTCACTTAAAAGGTGTGAGCCTTCTTCTAAAAGTGAACGGTTTTTTATACGGTCATATTCATCTATCGATATTAAATCAATTAAAGTATTCATCTCACGAAGTGATGCATCCGTAGCACTGTACTCTTCACGAAGAAGTGCTATGAATATTACCTGTTCAAGACCTTCCATCTTTTTTTGTTTAAAAAATTTATCTAGAACAAGTTTTTCCTCTGTTTGTTGTACCCTCTGCTCTATTCTGGCTTCTAAAAGTTTTAGTTTATTTTGTATGCGTTCAATCCCTAGTGAATGTTCATGAACATTTTGACGGATTGAACTTATCTTTTGGTAAAGCTCTATTCTAAAGAACTGATCTTGTAAATACTCAAGATGGTCTATATAAGCTTTAGCCTCAGGCAAGTCCATCTCTGCCGTTACATCTTGCATAAGTTTTAAAAATGAAGCAGCCAGTCCCACTGCAGTATTTAAAAGTTCAAGTGGAGTTACCTCTGCGATTTTTATAGGTGTGAAACTTTGCTGATTTAACCAACCAAGTTCAAGCAGATTTTTAATCTCTCCCAAATGAGCAAGATACGAATACTCTTCTGAACCAAATAGTTCCTGCAAAATATCTAATACTAAGATATCATCATTTCCCTGCACATATTTTTTTGCTAAATATTGTAGAACTTTAGCTTCATTCTCACTACATTTTAATTGTGCATATATTTGTGAGTCAACTACATTTTTTTCATTTAAAAAATCAACTAATGTATTCAAAAAAATCCTTAAAATTTATATCCGGCACCAAAAGCTAATAAAACAATATTAGAGTTTGAAAATGTACCTTCTATTTCATCATTATTTACATCTCTGTCATCACGAATTGAGTATAAAATACTCATACCTAAATCTAAGTCTTTATCAATTTGGTAACGTCCACCAAGAGATACAGATACACTGTCTGAATCTGGAAGTTCATAAGATACTTTTGAATCAGGGACAGGTGTTTCATCATAAACTATACCTGCCATCAAAGTATACTCATCTATATTTTGTGTAATACCTAAGCGATAAATATTTACATCTTTCCAATCTTTGGATATAGCACCATCCATAGGTTCTTGTATAGCTAAAGGTATAGTATCCTCATAGTTAAAATCAAGATTTTTATATGATGACCAATAAGCTCTTTCATAAACGAATTCTAGCGTAGTTTTTGTTGGTAAAGTATATGCAATTGCTAAATTAAGTACAGCAGGAAGCGGAACTTCAACAGAAGCACCACCATCATATACCTTCGCATTTCCTATATAAAGTTTTGCATTACCTTCTTCTGTTAAATCAATGTTTGAGCGATATGTTAAAGCTATATCCAAATCATTTGTCGGCTTATAAGCTAAAGCTAGGTTATATCCAAAATCCCAACTTGTACCCTCTAAATCACGTGAGGCAGTTGAACTGCTTTTAACTATACCTTCTGAATAAAGTGCTCGTACACCAAAAGCTAAAGAGAGTTTATTATTTAGAGCATATGAAATTGTAGGATTTAATTCTATCACTGTCAAAGAAAACTCTTCTGCCTTGTCTATTGCCGGCGAGTCATTCCATCTTTTTGTAAGCCCTCCAGGGACAACTAAAGCAAAACCATATCTTAAATCTCCATATTTAGGGGATACGTAATTTATAGATGGCACAATAAAATTCTCACTCTTAGCTTGAATATTATCTCCGGCTTGAGTACCGCTACCCTCAAATTTTGTACCGTCTAAACCTATATACATCAAGTTTACATCCATAGCTTGAGAATCTTCCATAAATGACATATTTGCCGGATTATAGTAAGCTGTATCTGCACCTTTTGTATTTGCCACATTTGCACCTGAGAGGGCAACGGCATTAACTGAGGTCTCCGGTATTCTATATCCACCCGCAAATACCAGTGAACTGCTAAGAATTGATAATGTTGTAATTTTTAATAATTGATTTTTCATTATATTTGTCCCCCTCTTATCGCATCGAACCACTGTAATGCCGCACCATATGATTCTGTAGCACAATTTGCATGTACAAATGGATTAGAAGCATCTACCTGTTGAGAAAGTGCTGCTGTTGGAATTGGTGAGAGTGTAATATCAGCACCGGTTGCATTTAAGTCATTAAAAGCATTTTGTGATTGTGAGAATGGAATAATTTCATCATCTATACAATGCACCAAATTCACTTTTGTTTTTGGTGTCCAATTGTTATAAGATTTATTCTCTATAAATTTTTCTCTCGCAATACTATTTAGATTATTTTGATAATCACTTATAAAACTGCTTTTAAATAATTCATCAGCTGTATGTGTCATAAATCCAAAATCAACTGTACCATCTGCTAGACCTAATGCTACGTGTATGACAACATTAATATTCGAACCATCAAAAAGACTGTGGTAAACAGTTGTATCTGCA
>JAPHSI010000230.1 GCA_026193155.1 Sulfurimonadaceae bacterium
TTAAGTGAAGAAAAAGCTAGCTTAGAGTTGGAGATAAAATGGTAAAAATAGCTAAATTTTTAGCCTATAGTATTTTTTTTATTTTGGCTCTTATGTATTTTACTCCAAAGGTAGCATTGTATTATTTTGCAGAGACCCAGCTAAAACCGTATGGAGTCATCATGACTGATGAGAGTGTTAGTGATAATGGCTTTACCTTTGGAATAAAAGATGCAGTAGTTACTTTTAAAGCTATAGAAAGTGCTACTGTAAAGGATACTAATATTGCATTGTTTGGTTTGTATAATAAAGTAAAACTAAAGGATATAACTCTTGCATCTACGGCAGCTTCTTTTGTACCTACAGATGTAAAAAATGTAGATATATCATACTCCATATTTAATCCTCTCAATATTATTGCTGTATCTGAGGGTGGTTTTGGAGAAGCTAAAGTTGAAGTAAATTTATTAGATAGAAAACTATATCTTAAGCTTGAACCATCCAAAGTAATGAATAAAAAATATAGAAATACCTTAAGAAACTTGAAAAAATCAAAAGATGGAGGATACGAATATGCAAAAACTTTCTAATTCTTCCATCTTAAAAATTATAAGCAGGCTTTTAATCCTCTTGGTTGTAGCCAAGGTTATATCACTAGTAGTTTTATATTTACTTCCAAGTGACGGAGTCGAGCTTAGTGTAGAAGAATCTTACCAGCCAAAATATCAAAGAGTTGATTTTAAAAATATGTTGAGTACTGCACAAAAGGTACAAACAGTTAAAAAAGAGCTTGTTCAAAGTGGTGTTAGTATGACAAACATGATTTTAAAAGGGCTTTATGGGACTAAAGACAGTGGTTTTATAATAGTAGCTTTAAAATCAAAACCTAAAAAGACCACCATAGTTGAAAAAGGTGATGTGTATGAGGGATATACACTTGTAGCAATTGAAAAAAAATCAGCAATATTTACAAAAAACTCAACCAAATATACTCTTAATTTAGAGGATTCAAAAGTTGTCTCAAAACATGTAAAATCAAAAGCAAAAAAGAATAAAAATAATGAAGAGAGTGAAGAAATAAGCCAAAAAATTGTTAGCAAGAGTGATATTGAGCATTATGCGAAAAATCCAAAAGAGATTTGGAAAGAGATATCTATTGTTGAAGTTAAAGACGGTAAAAATATAAAAGGTTTTAAAGTGACTAGAATTGCAGCAAACTCAAAAATGGCAACTTTGGGACTTAAAAAGAATGATATTATTATAAAAGCTAATAATGTTGTGCTAAAATCATATAGAGATGCATTAAATATCTACACAAAAATAAAAGATATAGATTTAGTACAGATTGTAGTAATCCGTGATGGAGTTGAAAAGGAGATAGTATATGAGATTAATTAAATCATTATTTATAAGCTTGCTTTTAGTGGTAAGCCTGCAAGCAAGACAAGAGGTAAATATAAACTTCTCTGATTTAGAGATTAAAGACTTTATAAAACTTGTTTCAAAAATTACAAATAAAAATATATTGATTAATCATAATATAAACGGTTCGGTAGACTTGATTAGTACAGCTCCTATTTATGATGATGAACTTATGGATGTTTTAATATCCGTGTTAGAATCAAAGGGTTATACATTAACTCAAAACGGTTCAATTTTAGAGGTTGTACGCTCTGTAGATGCAGCAAAACATAATGCAAAAGTGATAAAAAAAGGAAAACGCACAAACGGTGCATTTATGGTCACTCAAAGTATAAAAATAGATGGCGAAAATGTTGACATCGTTGCAGCTAAAATTCGCTACCTCATATCTAAAACAGCTAAGCTTATGACTATGAAAGAATCAAATATGATTCTTATTACAGATTATCCGGATAATATAGAAACTATAAAAAAAGTTCTTAAAGATATAGTTGAAAACTCTAGTGCCATTGTTAGAGTTATATCTGTAAAAAATGCAGAAGCAAAAACAATAAAAACTAAACTTGACAAAATTACAAAGTCACTTTTTAATGAAAAAATAGCAGCCCAAAAAGTTGAAATAGTATTAGATGAAAATACCAACTCTCTAGTACTTGTCGGTATAAACGAAAATGTTAAGATAGTTGAAGGGCTTATATCAACCTTAGATGTAGAATCAAACACTGCCAATAATAGAGTACAAATTTTTTCACTAAAAAATTCAGATGCTACTTCAGTATTAAAAAGTCTCACCGAAATAGTCTCGAAACAAACATATAAAGACCCTAGCATGAAACCAAATATAAGTGCTACAGATGAGATAAACGCCATAATTGCAGTTGGTGATCCACTAATATTAAAGGGGATTAAGCATATAATAGATGAGCTTGATAAGGAAAAATATCAAGTTTATGTACAGGCTAGAATAATAGAAATAAATAAAAATGATGCTGAAAATTTAGGAATAAAGTATGGTTTTGATGGAGGTACACTTACTTCAAGCGGACTTTATTCTTTTGCTAGTAACTTTGGTGGTGCTGCTGTAACTGGTACTGTTGGTACTGGACTGGTAAGTTCAATTACAGGTTCAAGCTTTGGGATAGGAGATTCAGCTTTTGCTTTAGGTGCAGCGATAGATTTTCTTGAAGATAATGGAGCTAGTAAATCAATATCTAATCCATCTATTTTATGTGTAAATAATCAAGAGTCTTCTATATATGTAGGTAAGACTATATCTATATCAAGTGGTTCAACAAATAATGCCGTGTCTGGAATAACGCAAAATTTTAAACGTGAAGATGTCGGATTAACATTAAAAATAAAACCTCGTGTATCATCAGAAGATAAAGTTACCTTAAATGTAGAAACTATTTTGGAAAATGTACTAGATGATGGAAGTAATAATGCAACTGGTCAACCTGTAACTTCAAAGCAAGAGGTTAAGACTCAAGCTATACTTCGTCATGGTGAGAGTATTATTGTCGGTGGACTGGTTAAAAGTTATGATAGAGAGACAAGAAGTCAAATTCCTTTACTGGGTGATATACCATGGTTGGGAGATATGTTGTTTGCTTCTACAAATACTACCAATGAGCAAGATAACTTAGTTGTTATTCTAACTCCATATGTTGTTAGTAACTCTGAAAAGCTTTCAAAATTGCAAAAAGATTTAGGTATTATTGAAAAATTACAACGTAAATATAATCTAGAAGTTTTCAAAAAAATCAAAACAAAAGGTTTTGACTCAAATACTACTTTAAATAATGAATCATCTTTGAAAAAGGATGAAGTTAAAGCTATGAGCCAAGAAGAGTTACAGGGGATAAAATAGTGATAAAGCTTGAACCGTTACACGATTTAAAATTAGAAGTTTATGAAGTTGAAGGTTTAGAGACTGAACTTCTTAGAAAAAACTATCTACTTTTTTCTCTTATAGAAGATGAAGTAACGGCTTTAACTTCAGAGCGCTATATGGTAGAAGCGACAAACTTTTACTCAAAATTAACTACAAAATATCCATTTAAACTTCTTGATGAAGACTCATTTGATCAACTATACAACCGCTTCTTGGAACTCCGCACGGATAAAGCTATAGAGACTATGAAAGAAGATAGTGCAAATTCTGAGGATGAAGAGGAAGATATCTCTCTTACCGATTTTTTACGCACTAGCAGTGATATTTTAACAAGTGAAGAATCAGCACCGATTATTAAGTTTGTTAATGCACTTTTTTATCAAGCCGTAAAGAAAAAAGTGTCGGATATTCATATTGAAGTCGGTGAGAATAAAGGTGAAGTACGTTTTAGAATAGATGGAATGCTTAGCAAAAATGCAGACTTAGAGAAAAAAGTCGTAAGTTTGATAGTTAGTCGCATTAAGGTTATCTCTAACTTGGACATATCTGAAAAACGTATACCGCAAGATGGACGAACGCAGATAAAAATAGCAGGAGAAACTTTAGATATTCGTGTATCTATACTTCCAACTTTTTATGGTGAACGTGTGGTTATGAGGTTACTTATGCAAAGTAGTCAGATACCTCAGATAACTGAGCTTGGATTTGATGAAGCAATTATAGGAGATGTAAGAAAACTTCTTCGTTCATCTCATGGAATCATCCTTGTAACTGGTCCTACGGGTTCTGGTAAAACAACCTCTCTTCACTCTTTTTTACGTGAAGTTGAAAGTCCTGAAAAAAATCTTATCACTGTCGAAGACCCGGTTGAGTACAAGTCTGATAGTATTTCGCAAATTCAAGTAAATGAAAAAGTTGGGCTTACTTTTGCATCTGCACTTCGCTCGATTTTAAGACAAGACCCTGATGTTATTATGATTGGTGAGATTCGTGATGAAGAGACGGCAAACATAGCTGTTCGTGCAGCATTAACAGGTCACTTGGTTTTCTCAACTCTTCACACAAACTCTGCAGCTGCAACAATCTCACGTTTAGCTGATATGGGTATTGAACCGTTTTTGATTTCATCATCACTTCTTGGAATTTTAGCTCAAAGACTTGTTCGTGTACTTTGTGAAGATTGTAAGGAAGAAGATGTCTTGGCTGAGAATTTTGCCGAGGATTATAATCTGCCTCGCGATGCTAAGATTTATAAAGCCTGTGGATGCAGGAGTTGTGGATATAGTGGTTATGCAGGAAGACGTTCTATCGGTGAGCTTCTTATTATGGAAGATAAAGTAAAAGACCTTTTAAAGACCACAACAGATGAGCATACTATAAAAACAGCATTGGAAAAAGATGGTTTACGTACTATAGCCAGCCAACTCTCAAAAATGCTTTTAGAGGGTAAGACATCTTTGGACGAAGCTATAAGAATCGGTTTAGGACATGGTTAATGTATTGCTCGAAGAGTACGTGCGGATCTATTTTGAGCTCCCGTAAACATTTTTTAAAAAAAAATGTTTCATACGCTCAATCCGCACGCAATGCATTTACCCTAATCGAAGTTATGATAGCCGTTATGATAATCTCTGTGGTTATCGGTGCTATTCTTCAGATGCGTGGAAATTCGAGTTTTATATATGAGAAGATAGAGCAAAATTCAAAAATAAATCAATATTTATCTTTTTTTATATCTAACAAAGACTACGGTTTAGAGAAAAAAAGTACAACTATGAAAAACTTGTGTGAAGAGTTTGAACTAGACAGTGAACTTAGACGAGAATTCTCATCTGTTAAATTAAACATAGACTATAAAAAATCAGATATTATAGATATGAGTGAATTTGATGAGGGCTCAGAACTGGTAATTGAAACAGGACGTACAATTTTAAATATAAATGACTCAACTGCATCCCTAATTAGAATTAGGATTCCATAGTGCGTAGAGCCTTTACCTTAATTGAACTTCTTATCTCAATTACTATACTCTCTATCTTAATGATAGCACTATATAAAGCTTATGATGCATTAAACATCTCTAATGATATATATAAAGACAAATCGAAATCAATAAAGTCGGTAGAATTAAAAAAAAGAACTATATACTTAGATTTCGCCCTATCTTTTAAAGGTAGTTTTAAACAACTTGACCAAGATACCAAGAAGGATATTGTTACATTTCAAAGCTCAAACTCCATTCATAAAAGATACAATCCTTATATAACCTATCTTGTAAAGAATCAAAAATTATATAGAGTCGAGTCTTTACAAAAAGTATCTGAATATCCTTTTATCTCAGATATCATAGCTGATGTAGATGAGTTGGGAGAGGTGAAAAAGTTTAAAGTATTTAAATCTAAGGAACAAGTATCATATCTTATTGATGCAAGATTTAAAGATGAAAATAATATACTATTAAAGGTAAAAGTTTTAAACGAGATATAACAAGGTGTCGTTATGAGAATTTTAATAATTGGCGGTGGTATAGCTGCAGTTTATATAGCAAATAATCTTAAGAAAGAAGATTCTTCTTTGGAAGTCACTATTTTAAGTGATGAAAAATATCCACCTTACGATAGAATTCATTTATGCCGTTTAGTAGACGGAAGCTCAGATATAAATGATATAAAACTCCCTCTTGATCCAACTGTAAAGTTAGAGTTAGAACAAAAAGTAATCTCAATTGATAAAGATAAAAAAAGAGTTCTTTCCGAAGATTCTATGTTTTCTTATGATAAACTTATTATAGCCACTGGCTCATTGCCACTATCACTTTTAGATGAAAACATAAAAAATGTATCTGTTTTTAGAAGTTCAAAAGATTGTATCAATATAAAAAATAATCTTTCAAATAAAGAACTTGTTGTTATTGGAAGTGGTCCAATCTCTTTAGAAATATTAGAGACTCTAAATACTATAGAAGGTGTTGAAAAAGTAGTATTGGTTTTACGCTCTTCGCATTTATACGATAGATATTTGTCACTTGAGAGTATAGAACTGATAAAAAATTGTTATACAAAAAATGGAAAGGTTTATATATCGTTTGAAGATGAGATAGAAGACACAACTATACAAGATAATGAGATAAAAACTCTTAAAACTAAAAAGCTGGAGATTCAAAATCCATATATAATCTTTGGTGTAGGAATAAAACCAAATATAGAACCCTTTAGAAAGACTCTCAGATGCAATAAAGGCATATTAACAGATGCTCATATGCAGGTTGAGCAAGATATATATGCAGTTGGTGAGTGTGCAGAGATAGAAAAGTTTAATTTTGTAGCCGGACATGTAAAAGAGTGTACAGCAGAAGCTGAAGCCTGTGTCTCGCATATAATAGGCAGTGATATAAAAGAGTATGAACTCGGTGTCAGTATTGATATGCTTAAAGTCGGTGAATTTGATTTGGTCGAAGTATCATCGGCTAAGTTTGGTGATGGATTTGAGAAAGTTGTAATCAGTTCAAAAGAACATAATAGAATCGATGAGTACTTTTTGAATGATAATAAACTAACACGTTTTATAGGTATAAACTCAAATGTAGATGTCGGATATATAGAGTCGCTTATAAAAGAGGGCAATGAAGTAGACATAAACTATTTATATGAAAACCGTATAGTAGGTGAGCGTGGTCGTCTTATATGCTCTTGTGAGCATATATATCATCAGGATTTAGTAGATATTGTAACCCAAACGGGTATACGCGACTTTTCCGAGTTAGCCGAATTTTCCGATGCGGGACGTGTATGTGGACGTTGTAAAATGACGGTGGCTGATATTATAAAAGATTCTCAAAGTTTGATTGACCCTAATATGCCACGAAAAAGTGCAGATGATATAAAGCGTGAGCGTGAAATTGCAAAAGTAAAAAAAAGAATAGAGAAGTTTAATACTTTGCATCCGAGAAATGAACTCACTACCGAGAATTTAGAGAGTGCAATGGAGTCTTTAGATATAGGTGAAAAAGAAGTGAATTCTTGGATTTCAATGGTCACTGCGACAATGCAGTTGCATCCAAATTTTGAACAGGTTATAGAGGGTGCGGTATGTGCTCTAAACAGAGTTCCTATAATTTGGCTGGAGCTTAGTGATTGTAGCGGTAATAGCGAAGCATTTATAAAATCAACCAATCCTCATATAGAAGATTTGATATTTGATTATATTTCGCTTGACTATCACGAACTCATTATGGCGGCATCAGGAAATGAAAGTGAGACTATCTTAGAAGATATTATAAAAACTCAAAAAGGTGAATATGTATTAATAGTTGAAGGTGCAGTTCCACTTGGGCTTGATGGTAAGTTTTTGCGTCTTGGTCCAAAAGGTGAAACGGGATATGAACTGCTGAAACGATGTGCTAAAGATGCAGCTTTGATTTTAGCTGTAGGTTCATGTGCATATGACGGCGGTGTTGTAGCAGCTCATCCAAACCCTACAGGTGCTGTAGGTGTTGCAGAAGCTTTGGATAGAGATGATATTATTAATTTATCCGGATGCCCTACAAATCCGACAAATATAGTCGGGACATTACTTTCATACCTGATGTTTGAAGAGTTGCCCGAACTTGATAAATTTAACCGTCCGCTTTGGGCATATGAAGGTCGTGTTCATGATAACTGTGAGCGTCGCGGACACTATGAGCTTGGAGAGTTCGTAAAAGAGTGGGGAGATGCAGGAGCTAAAAAAGGCTGGTGTCTTTTTGAGATGGGTTGTAAAGGTCCATATGCCAATGTAAATTGTCCGACCATGAAATTTAACTCTGCAACTAGCTGGCCTGTTCAGGCAGGTCATGGATGCATGGCTTGTACCGAACATAACTTTTTTGATAAGTTTGCAAATGAGAGAGAATATGTGGAGGACGAGTCCCATGAGTAAGAAAATCGTAATTGATCCCATCACAAGAATAGAGGGACACTTAAGAGCTGAGGTTGAGGTAGATGAAGATGGAATTGTGCAAGAGGCATGGGTAAGCGGACAACTGTTTCGCGGAATTGAGACCATATTAAAAGGACGTGATCCAAGAGATGCAGGTCTTTTGGCAGGTCGCATCTGCGGGGTATGTACAAACTCACATTTTCGTGGAGCTATTACAAGTGTAGAAGATGCCTACTCTATAGAGATTCCAAAAAATGCTGATATTATAAGAGACTTGATAGCTATGGCTCTTTTTATACAAGACCATGTTGTCCATTTTTATCATCTTCATCTGCTTGATTTTGCAGATGTCACATCGGCTTTAAAAGCTGATGCCAAGAGTGCTACTAAAGAAGCTCCAAAATATACAAACAAGCCTTATCGAAATTCGATATCTCATTATGAGAATGTTTTAGAAAAATTAAATAAACTTGTAAAGTCTGGAAAACTCGGGCCGTTTGCAAATGCTTACTGGGGTCACAGTGAATATAAGTTAAGCCCTGAACAAAATCTTATAGTTATCTCTCACTATCTCGATGCCCTAAGATTTCAAACCCAAATTAGCAAAGCTGTTGCAATATTTGGCGGTAAAACTCCGCATCCGCAAAGTTTGGTAGTTGGGGGTGTGACTAGTGTTGCAGATATGCTTAATCCTCAGAGGCTGAATGATTATCTTTTTATTATGAAAGAGGCAAAAGAGTTTGTCGAGCGTGCATACTTAGCAGATATGAAACTGTTGGCACTGGCTTATAAAGATGAAATAAAAGCCGGAATCGGAAGAGCTAACGGCAACTTTATGTGTGTCGGAGGTTATGAGTTCGAAGGTGAGGAAAAACTTTTTTGCAATGGTGTTATATATGGGCATGACTTTAATAATATTGAGGAGTTTGACGAGTCAAAAATAACAGAAGAGATCGATCGAGCCTGGTATGATGAGAACGATGATATTTGCTATACGGACTTAAACGAAGACGGAACTTTAAAAACAGAAAAAAAAGATGATAAATATTCTTGGATAAAAGCACCTAGATATGACGGTAAAACTATGGAGACGGGACCTCTTGCACGTGTACTTATCAGTTATCATAAAAATAACGAGCTTATAAAAAGTTTTGTAGATGAGTTTTTAGATGAGACGGACTTGGAGATTATGGATTTATCTACAACTATCGGTAGAAATGCCGCAAGAGCTATAGAGAGCAGTTATGTTTGTGAATATGTCTTTAAGCTTGTATCCCGTTTGATTCAAAATATAAAATATTATGACACCGATACTTGGACTAAATACGATTTTGAAAAACTTCCAACTACTACAAAAGGCAGTGCTTTTTTAGAAGTGCCACGAGGTGTTTTAACTCATCTTATAGATATTGAAGATTCAAAGATTAAAAACTACTCGGTAATTGCTCCAACAACTTGGAATGCTACACCTAAAAATTTAGATGGACTCCGTGGTGCATACGAGGAGGCACTTATAGGCATAAAAGTAGAAGACTCCTCCAAACCATTAGAAGTTCTTAGGGTTTTACACTCTTTTGATCCGTGTTTAGCTTGTGCCGTGCATATAGTGGATACAAAAGGTAAAGAATTAAGCCGCTATAAAATAAAAACTCTCTAGTCCTCTCTGTATTTTGAGATTCCACAAGGCTGATTTGGCTTTGGAGGATTATTTTTTAAGTATGTTAAATCTTCCAGTGTTTGTGTTAAAACCTTTTTTTGTTGGAGTATTGGTAACATTAGGTTGTCTTTTTCATTTAGTGGTATATCCCAGTTTGCAAGTATAGCTTGCACCTCTGCATCTAAGTCGTTTAGGGCATTTTGTATATGTTTAATTGAATTCATAGAGTGAATTATATCAGATTTTAAATAACTAAAATTTATATTGTTTTTAGATTTGGAGTGCTATTATGGTAAACGAAAGACAATAATGTTATAAAAAATGCTGTTATATAATATTAATATAAAGGCGTTTGTTATAAAACATATTAAAAGGAGAAAATATGTCGATACATAATTTAAGCAAATATGCTTTACCTTTAGCGGTGACACTGCTGTTGGGTATGACAGGGTGTAGCTCTGATTCTGATAGTAGCGGAGGTACTGTTACTCCAACTGCTACAGAAGAAACATACACAGGAGATAAAAGTCTAAGTGGTAGTTTTGAGACTTTTTCATCTACTTCATCTGCACCGGCTAGAAGAGCTGCTGCTAGAAGATTGGCTGCAGGCGATACAAATGCGACAGAA